>JAPJNH010000101.1 GCA_026461075.1 Chitinophagales bacterium | reverse complement strand
TACTAATAGCAAGGCTTGTACAAACACACTCATTCTTCCTAAGCGCTCCGTAACCCATTCATTGAATCGATTAGGTAAAGCATGTGTCCCATAGGCAAGCACCAATAAGAAGGCCAAGAAAGTATAGGCATTAAACCATTGTGTCAACAAGTTCCATTGTATCCCACTCTCAATCTGATGAATCACCTGCCAAGAAGTAGTAAAGTCTTGAGCTCGGAAAAAGATCCAACAAAAACTTACAAAGTGAAAGGTAAATACCCATCCTAATATCGACCATATTTTACCTTTCATGGCGGGAAGATATTCCATACGCAACTTATCGATGGCTAGCATAATACCATGCATCGTTCCCCACAAAATGAAATTCCATGAAGCGCCGTGCCAAAGGCCACCCAAGACCATCGTCATCATCAAATTGAAATACTGTCTGAATTTCCCTTTACGATTGCCTCCTAAGGGGATATACAAATAATCTCTCAACCAACTACTTAAACTAATATGCCATCTACGCCAAAACTCCGTTATACTAGTCGATTGATAAGGCGAATCAAAATTTATACCTAAGCGATATCCCATCAACAAAGCCACACCGATTGCCATATCACTATATCCTGAGAAGTCGCAATAAATCTGCATTGCATAACCGTAAACACCTAACAAATTCTCCGTTCCAGAATAAAGCGTCGGATTGTCGAAAATACGATCGACGAAATTAATACTGATATAGTCACTAATGATCGCCTTTTTAAACAAGCCCGTCATTATCAAAAACAAAGCTTGTCCCATATCGCGCTTAGACAGCTTAATATCTAAACCAATCTGCGGCAGGAAATCTTTCGCACGAACAATCGGACCAGCCACTAAATGCGGAAAGAAGGTAATATAAAACCCAAAGTCCCAAATGCTTTTTGCGGGCTTTAATTGACCACGATAAATATCAATTGTATAACTGAGTACTTGGAAAGTATAAAAGCTAATTCCAACCGGTAATAGCACATCAATAAAATGTAGCTTCGAATCTAGCGCATCATTGACCACCGATACAAGGAAATTAGTGTACTTGAAATAAGCGAGCAATCCTAAGTTGACAATCAAGCTAATCATTAAGAACAACGTCTTGCGCCCCTGTACTTTCGATTTGTAAATAAGATTCGCCAAGACGTAATCCGTGATGGTAGAACCCACTAATAAAAGGAAATACCAGCCCCCACTTTTATAATAAAAGAACAAGGAAAATATCGTCAAATACAATACTCTAGCCTTCTTTTGCTTATAGACAAATTGATAGAAAAACAATAATATCAAAAACAGATACATAAACAAACCCGTGTTAAATATTAACGGTTGTTTAGGATCGAATTTTAAATACTCAACTAACTGCGCCCACATGGTATGCTATTTTTTTTCATTTAAACTCTCCAAATACGCCTTCATCAAAGCGCGATATAATAACTGTCCTTGCTTCTGATAACCAGCGCGAAGAAAATGGACAAGATCTTTGTTGCCCAAACCTTGTTTATACCAATTCGTAACGCTTCCTAATCCCCCCATTATCATATAAAAATCCCAGAAAGCACAATCATGCGCTATAGAGTAACGACGTTCTATATCGACAATTTCAGCGGTATGTGGATTTGGATTTAAATGCTGATAATACGTATCTGGCGGAGCCGTGAATAAAATAGATGCTTCGGGCTGCACCTGACGAAGACGGGTATAAAACTGATCCAACGCCATATACATAGAATCAGCAGCATAGGTTAAACTCAGCGCTTCGTTAGTACCTAAAGAGATGACAAACAAATCTGCGGGTACCTTACTAATTTGCGAAAAGAAATATCGTGACGCATTATAATCAGAAAACTTCGCACCATTCACCCCAATCATATTGTATTGAACGCCTACCGCATCGGTTCGATTTAATTGTAATCCATATAAATGCATCTGCGTAATCGTGTCGTCGATAGAGGATGGATGCAAACCCAATTTTATGGCAGACAAAGGCTTACCCAATTCAAACTCCGTCAACTGCGACTTGTTGTGAAATGGAGCACCTTCTGCAGCAAATAAAACTGCTCCATCTATTGTACTTGCAGTGATAGACTCACCACCGTTATTATCTGCAAACACACGTAATTCGTTGAAATAATTAGCACTATCCTCCGCTCTGATATAAATATCAATTGAGGCATTCTGCGCCACTTCTAAAGTAATCCCCATTAATCCTATTGGCATCGGCTGCATCGGAAAAGCACAACGTTTCATTTTCCAACTAGCTTCACTGCCTTTGTCTTTAATCCCATCAGGACCGTTCGTTCCAGCCGTACGATACGGAAAATAAAGTCCGCGACCGGCATTACCAAAACGTGCTTGGAATGAATCTCGTAAAGTGCCGGTGAAGAAATCAGCCTGTACATGAGAATCGCCAATATGAACAATACTAACTTGCTTTACCTCACCAGACTCTAATTTTTTTAATTGCGCATAAAAGTGTCTTAACGCAAAATCATTCTCAATCGTATTTAATTGTTCATCATACAGCGCTTGACTTACAACAGGTGCTGTCTTTGCTGCAGGATGTACAACAGCCTTTTTCTTCGCAGTTGTTTTTGAATGTACTGCTACTTTCTTTTTTGCAGGATTCTTCGTTTGCGTTGAGGCAGAAGTTGTAGCTGCAAAACATACACTTGTTAGGAGCAGAAATAAACAAAAGATATATTTATTCATTTGGAATGCGTTTACGTTGGCGGTTGAATTCGAATAAACAGGCGTCAAACAATTTATCTCCTAGTACTTGTCCGCCACGCGCATTGATATGCGTAAAGTCTTTGTTCGCTAAGCTTGGCTTTTGAAACGCCCATTTCTGCATACTTCCATCCCCACCCATTGCATTATAAATACTCCAGAAGAAGAGTTGATGTGCTACAGCCATCTGCTGTTGATACTGAATAAACTGAGTCAGCATCGGCATGGTGACGTAGTTCCCATCCACTTTCTCACTTCTGTCTCCTACTCCCAATAATACAATCGTAGCATCAGGATACAATGCTTGTAAGCGTTGAATCGTTTTGTCGAAACTCTTTAAGAACCAAGAATAGTTCTTCGCATCTTTCTTCATCACATTCAGTCCATATTCTAAAACGATGAGATCATACGGGTGCTCCGTTACCCAATCCGTATTCAAACTAGTTGGATTGATATTTGCCAAGAACAAACCGGTCGAGCCACGCAGACCCATATTATCGATAAACACGCCGTTTTGCGACTCAAAAGAAACTCCGTAAATCCACGTTTCAGCAGTCAAATGCTGTACCACGATTTTTGTTTGCTTGCAATGCGCTCCGCTAAATAATTTTACTTTTTGCAAAGTGCTCTTCGCTTCCACAGGTATATTCAAAATAGAATCTCCCACACTCACTTGCAAATTGAATCCTCCTTGTGGCGCATAAACTAACACATACGCTTCTTCGAAATAATCGAGATGCGGACGATTAACGGCGGTGTACTTCACCCAGCTACCTTCAGCAGGAATGAAAGCTTCTCCTCCTACGCCCAAGGCAAGATGACTAGTTTCTTTGTTTAGTATAGTATGATGTTGCCAATCTTCAGAATGTTGTGTACGTATCGTGAGGCGGAAGTTCTCAACTACTGATACAATGGGCACCCAACCCACTCCATGTCCACCGAAAGTGTCCTGCATACGCTTACGCCATTCTTCTACAAACAAATCACCTTCCACCATCGAATCGCCGAACCAGGCTATACGCGTTTTCCCTTTCTTCTTTTTCGAATGATGTAATGCATTGACGAAATGACTAATATCTTTTAAATCTTTTCCCTTACCGAAGTTGAGTAGTGGTGTTCCGTCAAACTGAATGGTATCCGATGCTTTAGCGATCACCTCTGCTAATGAATCTAAATTAACAGGCATGCTATCTTTAGCAATAGCTTCTTTTTGGAAATCAGAAATGATATTGATTTGTTTCCATTCCACTCCTAAAAAATGAAAGTTACGCGGTAAAAAACTTAACGCTAAACAAAGTATAAAAACAAATAATACGAGCCAAAAAGGCTTAAAAGGCTTAGGTGATTCTTCAGGTGTAGTGGCGGTCATAGGTCGCTAATTGCCTCAGCAATTTAGGGGAAGCCTTTGGCCTATATAAAAAACTAATTAGCAGGGGAATGCGCATTGTTTAAGCAAATATACACTCTCCGTCAGGAAGGGCGTTTGCCGACTACCAGCCCATCGCCAAGACGTCGGCCAAGTGCATCGTCTTAATCGGTAAATTATCCTTATTGATCTTTCCTTGCAAATGCATTAGACAGCTCATATCGGTACTGATAATGTATTCCGCTTCGGTAGCAAGGGCGTTTTCAACCTTTTGAGTCGCCATTCCATTAGAAATATCTGGGAACTTTACGGTGAAGGTGCCTCCAAAACCACAACAAGTATCTGTTTCGGCCATTTCAACGAGCTCCAAACCTTGTACATGGCTTAGCAACTGACGGGGTTCAGCCTTGATTTTACACTCGCGCAAGCCCGCACAGCTATCATGGAAAGTAGCCTTTCCGTTCAAAACAGCCCCAACATCCGTTACTTTCAAAATATTCACCATGAACTCTGAAAACTCATAGATATTCTTCCCCACATTACGTGAAGTATTGTGCATGGCAGAGTTCTCAAACAACTTACCATAGTAGTTTCTAACATAACCACAGCAAGAAGCACTTGGCGTTACTATTGGGTTATTCCCTTCAAAGTCCTTGATAAATTTCGTACCTACACTTCGCGCTTCTTCCCAAAATCCAGAGTTAAAGGCAGGCTGACCACAACAAGTTTGCTTGTCGTTATAATTCACCTTACATCCAGCCTTCTCTAATACTTTAATCATATTGAAAGCGGTGTCAGGGTATAATTGATCCACAAAACATGGAATGAATACATCGACGGTCATTGTAGGTCTGTTTTAGTATTGCAAGATTACTAAATTCCAATAAATTATGGGAATTGAGTTTTGCACTTTTGAACCTTTATCAACAAAAAAACCCTGCCGAGGCAGGGTTTTTTATAATGTTTTAGGAGGAATTAGTTCTTTACGAAACGAACATTCGCTGTTTTGCCAGCGCCTTGTACGTGAACGAAATAAACACCTGCATTCAATTCAGCAATGTTCAAATCGAAATTAGCTGCATTTTCAACTGAAGTTTGGTTCATCAAACGACCATTGATATCCATTACGCTGATTACAGCAGAAGCTTGGATATTACTTTTAACTGCCAATTGCGTTGTCGCTGGATTAGGGAATACAGAAGCGCTTGCTTGTATTACTTCCATTCCACTTGCTCCACCTACGTTTTCAGCATACACTTGGTTGCCCGTATAGGTATAGTCGCCACTATCATCAGTTCCATTATTATTAGCAGCTAAACCTGCGAAATAGAAGGTAACATTACCCGTACCAGCCACAGGAGCTGTCCAGTCGAAAGTGAAGGTTCCATTTGGCTTTGGTGTCTTTTGCTCCAAGTTAACTTTCGAAGCAGAGGTAACCGTTTTTGTATAGGTAGCATCAGTAACAGTAATCGTTCCAGTAGATGCATTAGAAGAATTTAAAGCGATCAAATCGATACCGAAGCAAGAACGGCTCAAATAGGTAACGGTAGCCGTCATGTGGTAGGTTGTTCCAGGAGTATATCCTCCTGCAGGGATATCACTAGTCAAAGCAACGGATCCGCCAGCAGCAGCGCCACCATGACAATTAGAACAAGTAGACTGGCCAGCACCTCCGGTCAAATTTGAACGACCATTAGAACTTGCTTGAATTTGTGTCGCCATCAAAGCAACACCCGTAGCGATTGCTACAAAAGAGAGGATAATTTTTTTCATTCGTGATTGTTTAGCAACACAAAGCAACATAAATTATTTATAATATTCTGTCAATTAGCCGACAGATTCGCCTATTTCACTGATTTTCAGGCTTTGAATTTAATAGGGATGCGCTTTATAAAATGAATTAAAAAACCTATATTTGAATTACCTTAAAACAGGAAATAGAAACTCAAAAGTAAAATAAATATAAGTGGGTGCGTAATTCTTCAAAATAATGTCATTCATTTATTTATTATCATTTTGCAACTTGAATTCTAATTCATTTCAAACCTCCCTTCTGTTCTTTAAACCCGCTTTACTTACTATGAAAAAACTTTTCCTCAGTCTAGCACTCGTTATCAGTACTAGTTTTGCCTTCGCTCAAAATCAATGCGGAGCGACCTTTACCTCTTCCTTAAACAATGGCGTCGGCACCTTCAATGCAACGAATATCGTAGCACCTGGCACTGTCGGTAGCGTGTTGGCTTATATCTGGAGCTTCGGCGATGGTACAACACAAACAACTTATGTACCTACTGTAACACATACGTACAATGTTCCTGGTGTTCCTATTGCATGCATCTCGATCATGGACTCAGCAGGTTTCTGTACACCGAACAATAACGCATGGTGTGATAGCGTAGGCGGTAATCCTGGAGGTAATCCTAGCAACCCTTGTATGGCTTCTTATGCTGTAGGTAACCAAGATTCTTTATATACTTTCACTCCAGTATCTTCTAACGCAGTTGCTCCTTTCACGTACTATTGGCGTATTTTCGATACCATTAACGGTACAATGCTATATGCAGGTAATGCAGTAAATCCTAGTGTAGTAATCCCTAGCACTACTTATGCAATGGTTACTTTATGGGTGACTGACTCTAATGGTTGTGTAGCATGCACAGGTTATACACCAGTTGGCTTGAATAATAATCCTAGCTCTTCTTCTTGTAACGCGCTATTCTACTTGTTCCCAGACACTACTTCTTTACACAACTACTGGGGTTATAATATCTCTACTGGAAACAATTTACAATACGTTTGGAATTGGGGTGATGGCTCCACTTCAACAGGTGCTTACCCAACACATACTTACAGTAGCGCAGGATTCTATACCATCTGTTTGACAGTATTTGGTGCAAATAATTGTATCGACTCAATGTGTATCCCATATTATATCTATCGTGGAGCAAGTGGCGCTGGCATGCATACTGTGAGTATCTTGAACGCTGCAACTGGTATTCCTGCTGCAAACCAAATCAATATCAATATCGCTCCTAATCCAGCTAGCGATGTATTGAACTGGACGATCAGCAATGCACAAGTGAACAGCATTAATATCTACTCTGTAAATGGTATGTTGATACAGCATAGCATTCCTACGAATACACGTTTGGATATCGCTAATTTGAATGCTGGTCTTTATATGATCGAATTCAATACAAACAAAGGTGTGGTTCGTAGCCGCTTCGTTAAGAACTAATTCTATTGACATTCTACAAAAAAGGCAAGCACAACGCTTGCCTTTTTTGTGTTCAACCTAAATAGTATGAAAAAAGTATTTTTTTTAATGACGCTCCTAGTAAGCGTTTCGAAATTATATGCACAGGACGGGCAACTGGATTTAAGCTTTAATAGCACCGGAAAAGTCATTAGCAATTTCGGAGCTTATAATGCTTCCCTAACTGCTGTTCAAACAACAAGTGCTGGCAAAATTATTGTCGCAGGATCCCTTGCTAGTAGTAGCTCCTTCAGTTCTTATGATTTCTTCGTCGCGCAATTCAATAGCGATGGCAGTCCTGATTTAAGCTTCGGCACGAATGGAAAAACGACCATCGACTTTTCTGCTAATTACGATGCTGTTTCTTCCATGTGTATGCAAGCAGATGGTAAAATCTTAGTAACAGGTCGAAGCACCAGCAATGTCTATTACGATGTAGCCGTAGCTCGACTCAATGCCAATGGCTTATTAGATGCTAGTTTTGGAACGAATGGAAAGGTATTAGTGGACGTGCAGGGAGAAAGTGACGAAGCACGTAGCATCAAAATGCAGAACGATGGAAAGATTATCATCGGCGGATTAAGCAGCACTTCTACAATTGGCTCTGCATTGGCTATGCGACTAAATGCAGATGGCAGTCTTGATAATAGCTTCGGAACAAGCGGACATGTACTTTGCCAGTTTGTCGGTCCAGCGTATTTCACTTCTTGTCTTCAAATGAATGATGGTAGTTTAGTCTTTGCAGGCTCCTGCTTAGTTCTAGGAAATAGTAGAATAGTAATGGCTAAATTAAATGGTGACGGCAGTAAATATACCAGCTTCGGTACGAATGGTCTGGCTGAGTTTGTAGAAAGTGCAGGACAAAGCTCTTGCGCGGCATTGCAATACAATCCACTCGATCAAAATTATTACTTAGCCGGTTTGGGTGCTACAGATGCGATGATTCTCAGCGTAAAAAATGATGGGAGTCCTAACAACAGCTTCGGTACAAACGGTAGGGTAAGTTTCGACCTCGGCGGTACAGAGATTTTCAATAGCTTTCGTATCGATGTGAATGGTGATTTCCTTTTATGTGGTAACAACTCTATTGGTGGTTCCTACGAAAGCTTTGTAGCGAAGTTGAAAGGGAATGGTACAGCAGATGCGAGCTGGGGAACTAATGGCGCGACGAGTATCAACTGGTCGGCAAATAACGACTACGGTACCGCAATGTTTTTACAAAGTGATGGAAAGCTGTTAATGGTAGGAGCGAATAATAATGGCGCTTTCGGTCATATTGCGCGTTTTAATAATAGCACTGCTGCCATCAATGGTATTAAATCAGCTGTGGTTCAAAAACAGGTTGTTACCTGCTACCCAAATCCTGCGAGTGATATCATTCATTTGCAAGGGTTAGAGGAAAAAGTAGAAACGATTCAAATCATTACCCACGACCGAGTTAAGTTATTCAAATCAAATAACAATTCTTTCAATATATCTTGCATTCCGAACGGAAATTATTTAATTTTAATACGTACTCAACACGGATCCTTCAAAACTGCTCCGCTAATTATTGTTCACTAAAATCTTAGTCCGATGTTGAAGAAGCTCTTTTTACTGTCAAGTGTTTTACTAATAGGTGTTTCAAGTCAGGCACAATTTGTTTTGAAAGCAACCCCTTTTGTAATTCTAAAAAATCAAGTAGTAAATATTAGTGGAGAATTTGCAATTCCAACAGCTCCTAATTTTACTTTTACCATTGGTCTTGCAAACAATTTCGTTTACAAAGGCGAACTGTCTGATTCATTGTTAATTCTTAATAATGCTCGTTCCTTTAAAGGCCTATCTATAGAACCAGAACTAAAGTATTATTGGGCTCCAAGAAAAAATCAATTTGAAGGCTTTTATACGGGGATATTTTCCTCCTTCAGATATAGCACCTCCTTCTATGATGAAATGTTTAATGTAAATGGCATACAAACGCCAACAAATGGCAGTATCAGACAAAATACATTAGTATCAGTTGTTGGTTTGGAAATCGGTTATCAGTTTTTACTTGGACCAAGAAAAGATATCGCTATAGATTTGTTCGCAGGCTTAGGCTCTAAACATACCATTTATAATCGATACGGATATTCGCTTCAGAATCATAGTATCGAAAGCACCTCTTCCAATGGGATTGCAACGCGCGGGAATATTTCTGTAGGATATATCATTCAATAACGCGTTTAGCGCTTTAGGTGGCTTTCAAAGGAAATATAGCCATAGGGATGTTCATGCAATAAACAAACATCCATCATAACTAATAAAAAAGGCGTTCAGTACGAACGCCTTTTTATTAAATACCTTTTCTCTTATACAAAGCAATATACCAACGAGGCGCATTATAAAAGAATAAGCGCTTTATTAGACTAAGCTTGTTTGACCCTGATTTCATTGTTACACTTTTCTTCATTTCATTAGAAGCTAAGGTATATTGACAAAGCGGACACACGGCTTGTTTAGGGAATTTCTTGCCCATAAACACTTGCTTCGCAACATTACGATATTTTCCAAAATACATTTCTCGCTTATTCCCGAAAGATTCTAAAAAGGTAAGTTCAAAGTCTGCAAATAAATTCTCTATATCTCTTTTATAAAATGAACGAACGTGCGTATTTGGATTAAACTTACAATTGCACTGCGGACAAGTAACATTGACTCTGTTCTCTTGATAAGGAACAGAGACTAAAATATATTTACCAGCAACACGTTGTATCTCTTGAACCGCGTTCCTGAAAACAGGTTGTGGCAAATGTTCCAATACCTCCAAACAAGTAACCAAATCAAAATCAAATTTATTGAAGGGCAAGCGATCTGCACTTCCCTGACGAACAGGCGCCTTACAAAGCTTATTGCGAATTCCTGCTTCGCTATATTCTAAACCCTCTATCTGACTGATAGCCAGACGCTCTTCTAAAACCGCTAAAAAGGCCGCATTACCCGTCCCTACATCCAACAAATTATTGATCCCAGAGGGAATCATAGAAATTGTCTTCTCAATTCTCTCACGTTCCGCACCGTCTAAGTAATGTTCAGCCTCCCAAGTAGCGTCTAATTCAAAAGTTGATTGCATGCCAATTTTTTTTCAAAGTTAAAGCCTTTCTACGACGCAAATCCAATCTCTGCCATATCTTAATAATGCCATAACACTGAATTAAAATAAAGGTCAAGGCAAATTGATAATTTTAAGGATGGAGCTTCAAAGGTTACGGAATTATTTCTCCTCTAAATCTATTGCCGGCAGTTCAATTCATTTACTTCTATCGCAAGTATTATTGAGTGCTAGCTTCCTTGGAGCAGACTATTGGATAGCCCACCATCATCTTGAAATTTTTGCAAGTTGGAAACAACTTCAATTACTAATCAATCTTGTCCTACCCCTCCTTGCTTTTGGAATTCCCGAAGCATATAAATATTACAGCGCGAAAGAACCTGGAAGAACTCATTTTCACTTCCAATTTACGCTTCAGGCTTTAATTCTGATTAGCTTAGTTTGGATGCTCATTGCTTATTTTCTTTTACCACCTGCTGCTGCTCATTTCTTCCATCATAAGGATTTTAGATATAGCGCTATTCCTTTAATCGTTTTGTTTTATAGTTTGAATATGAATCGCGTCTTGCGGTACCAATGTATCAATGAAAAAAAAACAAAAGAGTTCTTACTCTTAAATTTCATCTCCCTTGCAGCACTAATTCTTGCATTTAATATTGATCATTGGATACTATATAATTTTCCTATTCCAGTGCGCATCGCATTCTTAGGAATGAGCATTGCCGCCTATTTTATACTACCATTGTTGTTTCTATCTTCTTCTGTAAATTCAAATTTTTTAATCCTAAGGGATAGCAACACTTGGAGCAATTATTTCAAAATTGGATTCCCATTATATGTTGCTTCCTTTATTAGCATTATTGTTAGTAATATCGATAAAGCATGGCTTAGTCACTTTTATTCCAAGGAGCAATTTGCTGTATATGCCGCAGGGGCCTTAGAAATACCTCTTTTTGCCATGTTAAGCGCGGCCTTTTCACAAAGCACCTTTCCGGAATATGTTCGATTATTAAGCGCGAATTTACAAGAAGAAGCAAAAGAACTCTGGATCAATATCACACGTAAAGTTTCCTATATCACCTATCCAATTTTATTCGGGTGTATGCTCTTTGCCAACACAATCTTCAGCGCTATTTATGGTCCTTCTTTGGTACAAGGCCTTATTATTTTCAAAACTTTTCTCCTCATCGCACTATGGCGAAACAATTATTATGGCGCACTGATTAGCGCCTCAGGAAAAAGCAAATGGATCAGTTTTTATAGTGCACTCAATTTAGGTTTGGTGATTATTGGCATTATAATCGTAAACAAATTCTTTTCCATTAAGGAACTCCCATGGGTACTTTTTATGTCAACGACTACCCTTGCAACCCTTCAAATGGCACATGAGAAAATGCTGAAGATTTATCTAACTAAATTTCTGATAAAGCCTTTCACGATTGCTTTTGTAATAAGTATTTTGCTTGCGTATTTTTATTCACCATGGTAAAAAAAGGCCCTTCTACTAATAGCAGAAAGGCCTATTCATTTACATTCAATTGAATTTTACTTCAAGGTCTCTTGCAACCACTTATAAAACTCATGTTGCCATACCATCGCATTCTGCGCACTTAGCACCCAGTGGTTCTCCGTAGGCATATACACCAACTTCGATTTAATACCACGCAACTGCGCTGCTTGGAATGCTTGCAGACTTTGCTCTATCGGAGTTCTGTAGTCTTTCCCTCCTTGATAAATTAAAATCGGAGCCGTCCATTTCTCCACCATCGTGCTTGGATTAAACGCAGTGAACGACTTATTTGCGCCTTTCCAATAAGGACCATTCATATCCCAACTGCTAAACCAAATTTCTTCTGTTGTGCCATACCAACTACGTGTGTCGAAGACGCCATCGTGTGCGATAAATGAACTGAAACGACCATTATGAACGCCCGCTAACATATACACGCTATAGCCACCATAACTCGCTCCGACAGCAGCTCTACGCTTCACATCTACATACGGCTCCTTCGATACTGAATCAATCGCCGTTAGATAATCACGAATCGGCTGACCACCCCAATCTCCGCTAATAGCCTCGTTCCACTTCACACCATGACCAGGCATCCCTCTACGATTCGGTGCTACCACTATATATCCTTCCGATGCCATCAATTGGAAATTCCAACGGAATGAATAAAATTGCGATAAAGCACTTTGCGGTCCACCTTGACAATACAATAAAGTAGGGTACTTTTTCTTCGCATCGAAATTAGGCGGCAATACCACCCACACTAACATCTTCTTACCATCCGTTGTTGTATAATAACGCTTCTCTACTTTCGGCATCGCTAATCCTGCATACACTTGATCATTCACATGCGTCAACTGCGTCATTACGCCCGATTTCAATTCTACCGTATACAATTCAGCAGCATGATTCATATCGCTACGACTCACGACCATTTTATCACCACTCTCCCCTACAATTTCACTCACATCAAAAATACCTTTTGTTATTTGCGTAACATTCGGAGCTGCTGGACGTTCGCCCATCGGCACTATAGCGCTGAATAATTGCTCCGTACCTTCAGTATAAGCCGTAAAGTAAAATTTCAAGCCATCTTTAGAATATTTGAAACTACTCACGGTACCATCCCAAGTCGCCGTAACATTGTATTGACGCTTGCTCATGAAATCATAAATACGGATATCATTTTTATCGGCTTCAAAACCTTCACGTGCCATCGACAACCAAGCAATGCTATTTCCATCAGGTGCAAAAGCGGGTGCCATATCATAAGCATCCGAACCAGGTAATGCCGTCACGGAGCCACTTGCCACATCGTATAACATCAATTCAGTATTCGTACTAACTGCGTAATCTAAACCGTGTTTACGCTTCGTTACATACACCAATGATTTGCTATTTGGATTCCAAACCATATCCTCTGCACCGCCATGTGGCTTTTGCGGACAGTCAAATAATTGACCCTCCATGATATCACGTGGCTGTCCGATTACGCCTTCTTTATAAGAAGCAACAAAAACATGCGAGTAAGCACCATCTTCCCATTCGTCCCAATGACGATTGTTCAACGTCGTATAAATTTGAACATTTGATTTATTCCACTGTGGGTAGAAGTCGCTACCGGAGATGCGTTCCAACTTCACTTCTTTAGTGAATGAAAGCCAGTTTCCATCAGGTGAAAGCTGCAAGTTATCTGCATCTTCAGGCAAACCATTGATATGCTGCCAATCACTGCCATCCGCTTTCATCGTATACCATCCACCACGGTAGTTAAATAAATATCTGCCATTAGCAAAGGGACGCATAGATCCTTTACTTCCCCAACCCTTTGTAACAATTTCTGGAGAACCTCCATTGATCGATACTTTCCAAATATTACGAATCGACTTGTTAGAATCAACATTTGGATAAGCGATTCCGAAGTAAACCGACTGTCCGTCGGCACTGACACCTTCAGCTCCGACACGACCG
>JAPJNH010000100.1 GCA_026461075.1 Chitinophagales bacterium | reverse complement strand
CCTTTTACCTTTAAAAAAGACTTTTTGATATATTTTAACCTAATTTTTAGATTGGTATAATATCGGAGCGAAATAAAGCGATTAGCTTGCAAGAAAAATTAGCGATGCGCAAGTTGATTCTCATACCTATTGGCTTTCTTTTGAGTTTGATTTTGAGTAGTTATCATGGCGGAGCTGCCTATTGGGGAAATATCAATTGTACTGGAGCAGAAAAGAACAACATCAAAGGATGTAGTATGAACGGCGCAGGATGTCATACTAATACTGCCAGTGCACTTATTCAAATGCGGATTGATTTATTGGATGCAAATAATAAAATCGTAACTGAATATATTCCGAAACAGAAGTATACCATTCGTTTAAGCGCATATAATAAACGCCAAGATACTTTACCCACTTTCGGATTTCAACTTTTGTGTATGCAAGGAGATACCGCTTCCATTGGGATGGTGAATGCTGGCATTTTTGATACGATGCAACTAGGAACAGATCTTCGTTACACGGCGGCAAAATCTGGGATATATAATGCCAATATTATCGAACAAAACGATCGAATTCTAGCCTCCACAGGCAATGGTCTTTATGGCTCCAAATATCAAGTAGATGTTTTGTGGACAGCTCCAGATTCAGGCTTTGGCAAAATATCTTTTTGGGCAGTGGTGAATGCGTCGAATAATGATGGGCATAATGGTGCCGCAGGTGGAGAATTCTGGAACACTAAACATGTGAGCTATTCAGAAGGTGTCGGACCAGCTGCTGCCATAGATGCATCGTTAACGCAAGCGAATAGTGTGATTCAAATAGGCAATGATCAAATAAAAATAGCTTTATCTGGCATTCAGCAATTGAATTTAATGAGTCTTGACGGCAAGCAATTGCCGATTAGTTGGGAAATGAAAAATCCGAATGCGTTTTTAATACAATCTAAAGAGAATATTCCGCTTGGGGTCTACTTGATTGAAGCCACGAATAAAGCTGGAAAGACAAGTGTAGCGAAAGTTCTTCTAGGCTTATAATAGGCTAAGGAATTATTAATACGCGGGCTTCATCCTCAATAACAAAGTAAAAGGCTCCTTTGGTATTAATCTTGTTCAAATCGATATCAAACTCCGCTTGCGTTACCTGACCTTTCATTAAACATTGACCTGCGCTATTCAATAAGGTCCATTGCTTTCCGACGATTGCTTGAGCGCCTTTAATTTTCATAATATCATGGGAAGGATTTGGATAAATTGTCCAATCTAATGAATTGTCCAAGTCCGTAAAACCAATGCTAGCATTCGAAGAGCTGAGTATTTTATTAAAATAGATATTCATCTTCCCATTGCGCGTATCTCCCCAAACGGTATAAAGGGTATCCGCATGATAGGTACAACCCATAACATCATTGCCATTCTCAACGATTAATGAATCAAATGGAATCAAGGAGGTGTTAATCATTTTGTTGGCACTAAAATGTGCTCCGTTATCCGTGCTTGTGGTATAATAAAACTGATAATCGGCGTTCCAAAATCCGTTATTGCTCGCATTTCTACGATCACGCCAACAGATGGCGATATCCCCGCGTTCGTTATAAGCCGACCAGACCATATCCTGTCCTTTTCCATTGCTTTGCGCATCGTCATTCACCCGTTGAATGGCACTCCAAGTATTACCTCCATCTTCAGAATGCAGGCTGAAAATATCTGCATCATTATAGGTGTAGCCTGTTGTTACAAAACACATTTTATTCGCATCCGTTGGATGACAGAGTAAATGATACGCATTTTTATAATTCGTATCTGCGGCTCCGGGGGTTAATGCGATGGCAAGATTATAGTTCCACGAAGCTCCGAAGTTATTACTGGAAGCGCGATAGAAGGTCGGCAATGGATTTTGACTAGCGACATAACTTGGATATAATACCTGTAAAGATCCATCAGCGGCGATATTGAGAGCTGCTAAAGGAGCGGCGATTGCATTACCGATTAGATAGGGTGCTTGATCGATCGGCTGTATGTTTGTCCAAGTACGACCGCTATCGGAAGACACTTTGTAATAAGAGCGATTCGGTGGAGCGATCCACGGAGCGGGTTTGGTGGTGATGAAGACGTTGGCTCCATTATTGGCATCGACAGCGATAAAAGGTCGGTCGACAGGGCGTTTGCCAGCGACGTCGTACATATCGAAGGCTTTCGATGGCGCGTCGAATGTTAGTCCACCGTTATGTGAACGCGCGACATAGACTCCTCCACTATCCGGTAATTGGCGATAGTCGATATAAGAAAGGTAGAGCAATCCATTCTGATCGAAGGTCATAGAAACGTCAGCGGAGCCGAAACTTGGAGAGAGATGTGGAAGTGTTTGTGTGGTCGACCAAGTAGAACCGCCGTCAAAGGAGGCGCGTGTTTTAATAGCGATATGAAAGCCGCCGTTATTAAATTTCAATCCCATCCAGCCTACGACGAGGTTGCGTGGGTTAGCTGGATTTTGCGCGATGTAAGGTTCGCCATCGAAGAGGAGGCTGTTGCTAAGATTAGTTTCTTGTGCGAAAGAAATGTTAGCGATGAACAGAAAAAGGAAGAGCATTGCTGTTCGCATGGGGAAGGGTTTTGTTAGATTGAAGATAGGAGAAAAACGGTGGGGTTTAAAGAGGTAAATTAAAGTCGACGTCTTTCGATCTATTTTTGAGACTTTTAACGCATTTAAAGTCGACGACTTTCGATCTAACTTTTAAAAATTCACCTTCAAACACTTACAGGGTAGGCACTCTATAGAAAATACATTAATAAATTTAACGTCGAGAACTTTCGACCTATATTTGAGACTTTTAACCCAATTAAAGTCGACGTCTTTTAATCTAACACACAAATATGTAACTCTACCGCAACCTAATTTTTATCCCGTCCCGAACTCCCGAAGCTTCGGGACGGGACTTCGGGACTTAATTATAAATTATTCATCATTCGCTATTCACTCCCGAGACTTCGAGATCACTTTTTCTCAATTCTTAATCTTTAATTTTTCATTCTTAATTATTCACCATAATGGTGTATTTCTCCCAAATCTGCTTCGCAGCTAGCTCCCAAGAGAATCCACGCGCGCGATTCTTCAGAGCCTCCGAACCTTCGGCACTAGATTCATGAATCGCTTTGTTTATCAAATCAGCCTGCTCCCTTACAGACATCCCCTCCGTCCAGTAATAACAATTCGCACCACCCACTTCTGGCAAACAAGTTCCATCCGTTGTAATGATAGGCTTGCCAAACTGCATCGCCTCGACAATCGGCAGTCCGAATCCCTCTACTCGCGAAGGAAAAACAAAGGCGCTACAATCCTGGAGATACTGCGCTTTTTCTTCGTCACTTATTTTGCCGACAAACTCAATCTTCAAGCCATTCACACGAGCCTGCTCTACCAAGGGACGCGCATAGGCTGTATCCACATTACCAGCTACCACCAATCGCATCGATGGCAACTCTTTCATCACCTCCAATAACACATGCAATTGCTTTCGTACTGTCCAGTTCGCCACGGTAAACATAAAATCATTAGGACTCTTCCGCTCCGTCACATACTTTGTCAAATCAGGAACGCCGTTATAAATACAAACACTCTTTGCATATCCTTCTGGCGCAAACTGCTTCACTTCCTCCTTCACAAAATTGGATATCGTAGTAATCTGCTTGCTACGCGCGATCAATCTTCTAACACGCGCAAGACGCTTCGCCGCCTTCTTTGGCGACTTTTCATACATAAAATTAAAATCGTGAATAGTCAAGATCAGGTCGGCCTCTTTAGGAGGCAGAAAGGCGACATCTTGATGTAAGGCATGCCATACATCCACTTTTGGATAGCCCCACGACAAATACCTTTGCCACCATTTTGGCGTGATATACTTTACGCCTGTACCAAAAATTCCATGCTTGGATTTAGGGACTAAAAAACAGAGTTCTATTTCCTCCTGCGTAGCGGCAATCGTGCTGAGAGCCTGCCCAAGATGCATAGCCACCTGACCTAATCCAACATAAGGATTAGACAACTTCAACGCATCGAATACCACTCGCTTTTTCATCTTATTATTTTGTGCCACTACTTCCAAAACCTCCTTCCCCACGTGCTGTTGTGTTCAGCTCTTCACTTTGAATCCATTCAATTCGTTCAAACTTAGCAATCACCATCTGCGCAATTCGATCCCCATTTTCGATCACTTGTGGCTCTTGAGAAAGGTTGATTACTGGCAAGCCGATCTCACCGCGATAATCCGCATCCACTGTCCCAGGAGTATTTACCAATGTCAATCCGCGTTTCAAGGCCATGCCACTACGTGGACGAACTTGCGCTTCATATCCTGCGGGTAATTCGATAAACAACCCAGTAGGT
>JAPJNH010000099.1 GCA_026461075.1 Chitinophagales bacterium | reverse complement strand
CCACGTGTGCCGGCAAAAGAGGCTTTATTTGTTTGTCCTATTTGCCATAATGGCTGCGAACAAGTATCCGCTTTGATCCAGTTAGGAGTGTTGTTAAAATTGGTTGAATCGAAGGTCCAATGACTAATACCATAATTAATGAACTGTCCACTCACCTTGCTTTGCGAGAAACAAAAAATGAGCGTGAAGAAAACAAACAAATTCTTCATATTAAATTATTAATTAAACTAAATTAATTCCCCAACTCGCTAATGAACTTGATACGCATTAACTGTACCTGCTCGTAATTATAATCGTCCTTCCCTAGCTCATTTACCGCCGTTGCAATATCATCTGTTTCGGCAGTGCGGAAATATTCATAAATATCGTCTTGCGTATATTGATCAATATGCTGATCGATATAATATTTCAAATTCAAACGTGTGCCGCTTGCGACAATACTTTCTAGTTCGCCCATCAATTCTTCCATCGAAATCTGACGCGAACGAGCGATTTCTTCCAAAGGAATTTTCTTATCGATATTTTGAATGATCTGGACTTTCATCGCGCTTTTGTTGGCAATCGTTTTCACGACTAAATCCATCGCACGTTCGATATTATTATCCTTCACATACTTATCAATCATCGATACAAAGGGAGCTCCGTAACGCATCGCTTTCCCTTTGCTCACACCCTGACAACGTTCTAGTTCTTCCAAGGTCGTTGGATATTGTAAGGCCATATCTTCCAAGGTCGGATCTAAGAAGATCACAAATGGAGGCAACTTCTTTTCATTTGCTACTTGCTTACGTAAGTCACGCAGCATCTGTAATAAAACAGGATCCAAAGTAGCGCCGCCACCCGATTGGGTACCGGTGATGATATCATCCTCATCGCCTTCTTCGGTCTTATCGTAATTATGATTCAAGGTAATTTTAACAGAATGCGGCTTCGTTAAAAACGCACGTCCTTGTTCTGTCAATTTCAACAAACCATAATGCTCAATATCCTTCCGTAAATAATCGTGCAACATCGCTTGGCGAATAACGGAGTTCCAATAGATATCATCCTGCTCCTTCCCTGCTCCATATTCTTCCAACTTATTATGTTCGAACAAAACAATCTGTTGATCTTTTTTGCCCGTGATAATTTTCACAATATAATCGATACCATAACTCTCTTCTACCTTCAACACCGTATCCAATACTAGTTTCACCGCCTCTTTCCCTTCTGTCTGTTCTTTCGGATGCGTACAGTTATCACACATTCCGCAGTTGTCTTGATTCAACATCTCTCCGAAGTAGTGCAATATAAACTTACGACGACAAGCACTCGTCTCCGCAAAAGCCTCCATCTCCATCAAGAGCTGAGCACCCAAATCGCGCTCTGCTGCGGGCTTATCGCGCATGAATTTCTCCAACTTCAACAAATCACTATATGAATAATACGCACGACAAACACCTTCCAATCCATCACGACCGGCACGACCTGTCTCTTGATAATAGTTCTCTAAAGATTTTGGGAAATTATAATGTATTACATAACGCACATCTGGCTTGTCGATACCCATACCAAAGGCGATGGTAGCGACAATGACATCTACTTCTTGCATCAAGAACCAGTCTTGACGTTGACTTCTCACAGCAGCATCCAGTCCTGCATGATAGGCTACGGCCTTCACACCATTCACTGTCAATATCTGCGCAAGTTCTTCTGCCGTCTTTCTACTCAATGTATAGATGATGCCTGATTTGCCTGATTTCTTACGGATGAATTTGATGATATCTTTGATACATTCGTCTTTCTTCGGCTTCGGCATTACCTCATAGTAGAGGTTTGGGCGATTGAAAGAAGAGATGAAAATATTCGGCTCATTCATTCCTAAGTTCTTCAGGATATCGCTCTGCACTTTCGGCGTTGCAGTAGCCGTTAAAGCGATCATAGGAATACGTTCTCCGATCGACTCAATCATATCTTTGATGGAGCGATACGAAGGGCGGAAATCATGTCCCCATTCGGAGATACAATGTGCTTCATCGACCGCGAGGAAGGACACTTTGATTCCTTTAAAAAATTCTATATTGTCTTCACGCTCGAGGGTTTCGGGCGCGACGTATAATAATTTGGTGGTCCCTTTTTTGATATCATCCTTCACCTTTTTAGCTTGCGCTTTAGTGAGGGAAGAATTTAGGAAGTGGGCTACCGCATCTGTTTCGCTATAGGAACGGATCGCATCTACTTGATTCTTCATCAAGGCGATTAGTGGAGAGACGATGATAGCGCAACCTTCGCTGATGAGGGCTGGTAATTGGTAACAGAGGCTTTTACCACCACCTGTTGGCATGATAACGAAGGTATCTTGGCCAGCGAGGATAGATTCGATAATTATCTGCTGATTCCCTTTAAACTGGTCGAAGCCGAAATGTTCTTGCAGCGACGCAGTAAGCTTTTCATTAGGCTGAATTTCTCTTGGAAGAAAGTCTTGCTCATTACGTAAAGGCTGTGTGAGTAGAGCTTGCGCGGCCACCGACTTGCGAGAAGTGCGCACTTTCGACTTACCTACTTCTTCTTCAGAAGTGGGCTTCGCTTTTTTCACCGCCTTTTTCGCCACCTTCTTTTTGGGAATGAGAGACATAACGCTTATTAAAACCCCTACTAATCAGAAAATCAACTAATAGGGCTCGAAGATGAAGATACCAAAATTTGTTAATTTATCAAAGGGTAATTGCTTTTATTCAAGCTATTGGGGCAATACTGATGATGAAGTAAATTCGAAGGGCTCGAAGAACTTGTTCTTAAAGGAAGAAAACGGTGAGAAGGCTTGAATTTCTCCAAAATTGGGTACTGCGAATCGCGTATTGCGATGCAAATTCATATTTAAAGGTTGTTATGGAGCCTGATTTCAAGCGAAAGTCTTGCAATCTATTTTTGAGACTTTTACACTATCTAAAGTCGACGACTTTCGACCTGACTTTTTAAACTAAATCCGCAAAGCCTTTCCTAGATTGCATTCTACAAAACATTCCCTCTTAAATTTAAAGTCGACGACTTTCGACCTATTTTTGAGACTTTTTACCCAATTAAAGTCGACGACATCCGATCTGAGCCACAGGCTTTTCTATTATATGCCACACCTACGGTGTGGAGAGATTTTTCTCCGTCAGGTGTTTACGGTTGTCGCACACCTACGGCGTGCTGTTAAACAATAGTCCACTTTTTTCAGGACATGACAATGACAATTTTTAATTCTTAATACTTAATTCTTAATTTCTCTTTTTCCCTCCAATCATTCATCATAAATCATTCATCATTCATT
>JAPJNH010000098.1 GCA_026461075.1 Chitinophagales bacterium | reverse complement strand
TTTATTAAAAATATTAAATCCAATATCACCTCCTTCACTCCATAAGTTGTACGATGCAATACAATTTTTGTCTTCAAATATAATTTTATCCTCCGCGATTGTACCATTTTCTATTTGTGCGTTGAAAACTTGATAATAAACAGAACTTGCACATGATGATAACAGAAGTGTTAAGAATATTAGGGATAATCTTTTCATTTGGTATAAGCTTTTAAGTAATAATTTATAGTGGCAACAATCAAAGATATAGTATATTTTACATTTATCCAATTTTATAAAAGTATCATAATAAAAAATCCCCACTAATTTTCGTATTTTAGCCTTGTGATAAATCAGGAAACAAAGGAGCGTATTTTAGAGGCCTGCCGCATTGAAGAAGTGGTGGGTGATTTTGTGTCGTTGAAGAAACGGGGCGCTAATTTGTTAGGAGTTTGTCCTTTTCACAATGAACGTACGCCATCGTTTACCGTATCGCCTGCAAAAGGATTTTTCAAATGCTTTGGTTGTGGTAAGGCTGGTGATTCAGTAACATTCATGATGGAACATGAGCATCTTTCGTTTCCGGAAGCATTGCGTTACCTCGCAGGTAAATACAATATCACTATTGAAGAAGAAGCGCCATCAGCAGAAATGATGGAGGCACAATCGCAACGTGAGAGTTTGTTTGCAATGATGGATTTTGCAAAGAATTTTTATGTCGATTATCTGTGGAACAATGATGAAGGTATTGCTATCGGTTTAAGTTATTTCAGAGAACGTGGATTTACGGATGATATCATTAGAAAATTTGAATTAGGTTTTTCTCCTGATAAATGGGATGGACTTACTTCTTCCGCAACGGGAGCAGGATACAAAGAAGAAATTTTAGAGAAGGCAGGATTGCTGATTATTAACGAACAAAAAAAATATGATCGCTTCCGTGGACGAGTGATGTTTCCGGTTACTAGTTTAACAGGTCGTACGATTGCCTTTGGTGCGCGTATTTTAAAAACAGATCCGAAGAGTCCGAAGTATTTAAACTCGCCTGAGACAGAAATTTATTTTAAAAGTAAAAGTTTATACGGCATCTCGCACGCGAAGAAAGCCATTGTAGAAAAAGATGTTTGTTATTTAGTAGAAGGATATACGGATGTAATTTCTTTGCATCAAGCGGGAATAGAAAACGTAGTTGCGAGTTCAGGTACTTCACTAACGGTAGAGCAGATACGCTTAATTGGTCGTTATACAAAAAACATTACGGTGTTGTATGATGGTGATGCTGCTGGAATAAAAGCATCGTTACGAGGAATTAATTTGATTCTCGAAGAAGGAATGAATGTGCGTGTGGTGTTATTCCCCGATGGAGAAGATCCGGATTCGTATTCACGAAAAGTTTCTACGGTAGAGTTGCTGGAATATTTATCAAAATCTGCTGTCGATTTTATTTCGTTCAAAACAAAATTATTGTTGAGCGAAACAGCTGGTGATCCGATTAAGAAAGCAGGACTAGTTCGAGATATTGTAGAAACAATTGCTGTTGTTCCCGATGCGATTACAAGAGCAGCTTACCTACGTCAGGCATCTACCTTGATGGAGATGAGTGAAGCAGTGCTTATTGCCGAGATGAATAAAATTATTCGTGCACGAAACAATCGTCAATCAGAGGAACAGCAAACACCCGTGCAAGATCAGGCTGGAGAGGTGCTTGATAACATCGAGAAAGAATACGCGGAAGAACAGCTTATTAATGATGAACATAGTACTGAAGTTCACGAGGAAGAAATAATTCGTATTCTTTTAAATTATGCAGAGGAAATATTTCCACTTCCCGATTTTAATAAATATTTAGAAGTAGAACCAGTTAAGGGCAAGCAAAAGAAGAAAGGATTAGGCAGGGAGGCGGAAGAAGAAGAAAAGCCAGAACTGCAACATATCAAAGTAAAGGATTTTATTTTTGATGTCCTTAAAACAGATGGCATCAGTTTTACAAACGAAGGATATGCAGGACTGTTAGCAGAGTTTGCGAATTTAATAACCACTGAAGCTGACTACGATGCGCAATCATTTATCAATAATTTAAATCCTGATTTAAAACCGTTGGCAATTTCATTAGTTACTCCTAAATATGAATTAGCCGATTGGAAATCGAAGGGAATTATTGTTCGATTAGATAAAGACAGAATCGATAAAACAGTTGTTGATGCCATGGTGTACATCCAGAAAAAAATGGCGAACAAAAAAGCAATGGAGTTTCAAAATGAAATCAAGGAGCGTTCAGAAGTGGGAGCAGACATTGATGAATTACTTGCGCACTATCAAGAACTAATCAACTTGAAAATGGTTTTAAACAGAATTACGAATACGGTTATCAATAAGTAATTATCGAATAAGCTTTTTAATCGTCTTTTCGAATTCCGTTTTATAAATTTCAAATTCTTTTCCTGTAGCAGGTCCCGAAAATCCAGCATGTACTTTTACTACTTTCCCTTTATCATCAAGAAATAAAGTGGTCGGAAAAGAAATAAAATCTTTAATCTGAGGAATCACTTTCATGACATTATCTTTTCCTGCTACACCTGCAATCAATACAGAATATTTTAAATCGAGATTAGTTACAAATCGCCCAGCACTTACTTTCGCTTTTGAAAATTCTGCACTACGTTCAAATGTTAATCCGATAATTTCTAATCCTTGATCGTGATAGGTTTTATAAATCTCATTAAAGTACTTTGCCTCATCCATACAGTTCGGACACCATGATCCCATAAACTGAATGATGGTTGCTTTTTTCTGAAAGCGTTTATCTTTTATTGATACGATATTACTGTCTAAATCGGGGAAGCTAAAATTTAATTCTCCCTCAACGCGTGTAATAGTATTGGGGTCACGAAGTTTAACAGCTTCATTTCTTTTAGCATGAAACGGTGCTTTATAAGTATTACCAGAGTAAAACATTCCATTCATCGAATCATTTTTT
Source organism: Chitinophagales bacterium (assembly GCA_026461075.1). GTDB lineage: Bacteria > Bacteroidota > Bacteroidia > Chitinophagales > CAIODY01 > JAHEYX01. The sequence continues at coordinate 3,300 of JAPJNH010000098.1, read as the reverse complement.
ACATCTGCAAGATAGAGCCATGCATGCGCTCCATCAAAAACACTCAGTTTTAAATTATTTCCTACTATAACGCCTTCGAGGTAACGATGATCACCCGTTTCAGTTAAGAATGTACCTGTAACATGATTTCCATTTTGATTAAATACTCCGATGGCAAGCGATGAATCAGGGCTATCTACATCAAACCATGTTTCCCATTTACCTGTGATGTTTAATGTAGTATTTCCTTTATCAGGAAAGCGATCTGTTACTCCTTTGTAGCCTACAAAAACCACTTCAGGATTTCCTTTTTTACTGTAGTTAATCCACTTACCACGTAGGCGATCACCTTCAATATGTAGTTTAATTTCTGAATCAAAATATGGTGGATGAATAAAGATTGAGTCGCCTCGTACATCTGTGATATCACATACAATGCGCTCCTCTGCATTATGAATAACAAAAACAATGTTGCCCTTCTCTTCTTTAAATTCAAAGTTAAATGGTAATGGCTGACCAGGAAGAAATAATTGTCCGAGCCACATGCCCATTAATAAACCGATATTGTAAACCATATTTTTTTAATTAATTACTCCTGTAATGAGATAGTATGATGTGTCTGATAAAATGATTTTTTCTTTTGCGTAGATTGAAAAATAAGAAAGCGGAACATATTCTATTTGTTGCTTCGAATAGTAAAAAGTATTTTCTTTCATTCGTTCAATAGAAATTCTTTTAATGTTATTTTTATAATTAACAACAATAAATTTTCTTACTTCAGCTTTCGATTCTTTTGCAGTATAAGTGATAATTGAACTATCGCCTTGTTGAATAGAATCAATGTTATAGTTTAAATATTTTTCAGCAATATTACAGGCAACAATTAATTCTAATTCTTTATTCCAGTTTACGCTATCTAACTGTAATATTTCTTTTTTACCATTGTATTCCGCTGTTTTATAAAGTTTAGAATTACTTTTCTTAAGTTGTACAGTTTGACTACGAATAAAGCTCGCACTATTAAATAATTTTTTTGAATTATTTGTTACATCACTAGTACAACTAACTAGGTAAATTATGCAGCAAACAAGCAATAAGTTTTTTAAGTTTTTCATTTTAAAAATTTAAGCCAAGTTCTCTGGCTTTAGCTAAACATTCATTCCATTTTATTGAATCTCCTAAACTACGGTATGTATATCCTAAGTTTGCCCATGCTTTAGCATTAGAAGGATCCATTTTTACAGATTCATTAAACCAGTACAATGATGAATCTTTATTACCTAAAATTCCATAGCAATTACCAAGATTATTATAAGCATCACCATAGGATGGATTTATTGTAAGAGCCTTTTTGTAATTTTCAATTGCTGAACGAAAATTACTTTGTTGGGCATAAATATTACCACGATTGTAATAAGCTTTATCAAAGTTTGGCTTGATAGCAATAGCTTTTTCAAAAGATGCAAATGATTCATCATACATTTTGTTTTCTCCTAAGTACAAACCAAGGTTGTTGTAATTGTCGGATGAATTTGGATTAAGTGTTATAGCGGCTTTCAAATCGGTTATGGCTTTATCATACTGACCATTGTTGCCATAAGCAATACCGGCATTCGATAATTTCTCATCGGTGTCAAATGCTTTATAGCTGCGTGCCTGTTCAAAAGCATAAACTGCATTTTTGAAATCATTTTTCTCTTTATAGGCAATTCCTAAATTATACCATGCATCGTTATAGTTTGGTATAAGACTAACTCCTTTTGATAATTGTTCGATTGCTTGATCGAGATAAATTGTTTTCTGATTGTTATCTTTTTCTTTCAGGGCTTTCTCAACAAGTAAAGCGCTACCATAAGCATAACGAATACGCGCACTTTCAGGAGAAATCTTAACATCATGAGATAGTAAAGTAATATTATCTTTCCAATCATTATTGCGCGAATAGGTACGGACAGAAAACGCAAGAAGGATAACAAGCAATAAAATGTTGGCGCTATTAGGTTTTAAAAGGGATACTAATGTATTTGGTTTATTTTTTTGGTTTGATACTTTGAAAAATTTATCAATCAGTAAAGCAACGAACAAACAAAACCCTAGTGAAGCAGTGTAAACAAATCGTTCTCCCATGGTCGCTTCTAGTTTAAGAAATAAGTTAGATAATAACGAAATACTTCCTAAATAAAATAAAATAGCAAACGCAATTAGAGATTTTTTTGGTAATAATCGAATAGCATAGATTAGTCCACCTATAGTAAGAATAAAACCAACTAGCGCTAATGGATTACCAAAAGTAATATTTGGAATAGTGTTGTAGGAGTAATCAAATACCAACGAGGCAGGTACCAGTAATAGTCCGATGTAACGTGCAAGTATTCCAAATGCTGTTGCAATTTGTGAAGCTTTATCAGGAGCGCCAACAAGTGAGTTATTAATGAGGAGTATTTCCTGATCACCTGTAAAAGTTCCTAAGATATTTGTTCGAATTAGCATAAAAAGAGCAAACAACACAACATAAGGAATAGATAATTTAATAATGTCGCTTAATTTTTTGTCGGTGATAAACCATAACGCTAATGGATATACTCCAATCCAGGTAACACTGCTTTCTTTACTTAACAGTGAAAATGAAAAAGCGATGCAAGACAAAATCATCCAATAGATTTTATTTTTATCAATGTAGTTAAACAATAACTGCAAAGCGAGTATTCCGAAGAAGAAACTTAATAGTTCATCACGACTTTTAATATTCGCCACTACTTCGGTATGAATAGGATGTGCAACAAATAATAAAGTTGCTGCAATTGGAATTAGTGTATGAAAGTTATGAAGAATTCTTTTTAGCACTGAAAGTGTTACAATAGCTGTCAGCATATAAAAAATGATATTCACGATATGTCCAGGAAGGGGAGAACCATTACCAATTTGATATTCGATAGCAAACATTGCAACTGATAGCGGACGATATAAACCTTCTTTTCTATCCCAGAATCCAGCGCGGTAGGAATGGGTGAAAATATCTTTGATTCCATCAACACCTTTTTTGGTAAAGCTGTTATTGGCGATTACTGTTCCATCATCCACAGTAAAATCATGATTAATGGTATTAGCGTAAAGTAGAAAGGAAAACAGGATGACGAAAAAATAAACAGGTGTCCAATTAAACGGAGTATTATTAATCACCATTTTATTTTCCGGTGCATGAGTTTTTGTTTTTTTGTTCACTTTAAGCAAATTACTTGATAGGTAAAAGTAAGTAAAATTATTTTTGAAGCATATCTGATTAAAGATACAAACAAAAAAGGTCTTCTGAAATGAAGACCT
>JAPJNH010000097.1 GCA_026461075.1 Chitinophagales bacterium | reverse complement strand
TAATTGAAAGTCCTATAGCCTTTGCTGTGGGACTTTTTTTATTTTTGCTAGTATGGAAAATTTAAAGATAAGAATCGAAGCATTTGTTCATGCAACAATAGCGGAGGTATGGGATAAATGGACTATGCCAGCACATATTGTTAACTGGAATTTCGCCTCTCCAGATTGGTGTTGCCCTAGTGCGATTAATGATGTTCAAATTGGAGGCGTTTATAGCGCGCGAATGGAAGCGAAGGACCGAAGCTTCGGGTTTAATTTTAAATGCGTTTATGAGGCTGTAGCGTATCAAAAAAGACTTGCATTGGTAATGGAAGATGGTCGTAAGTTTGAAGTAAGATTTGATGTGAAGGATAATGGGGTATTAGTATTGGAAGAATTTGATCCTGAAAATGAAAATCCCATCGATATGCAAAGAATGGGATGGCAAGCGATTTTGAATAATTTTAAAAATTACGCGGAGGGGATAAAATAAAATCCTTTTTAAAAGCGTTATTTCACACAAAAGGCAGGAATTAATTCCTGCCTTTTGTGTGTTTGCTCAAATGAAAATTAATTATTGCTTGATGAAACACTTTGTGAAGACGCCTTTATCTGTTTTTGTTTTTAGATAGTACGTGCCACTAGGTAGGCTGTGAATGTTGATGACATTAGTGGTATTATTACTAATCCATTGTCCATTCGAATTGTAAATCGTCGTGTGAATTAAACAGTCGTTAGGAGGCAATTGAATTTGAATACGATCAAAAGCAGGGTTAGGGTACAGGTTGTATCCGATGCTTGGATGTATATTATTGCTATTAGTAGCGAAGGGTGCATCAACATTCAAATCGCTGTTGTAAGCGATATTTCCGTTATTATTTAGAATCCATTGGTTTGGATCAAATGCGATTGAATTTGCGAGATTAATCTGTCTTGAACAGTTAAAATAAATGGTATCATTTACTTCATCAACATATACGCGAACGGTGGTATCACCTTGTGCTGTGCGCAACAGCAATTCTAAATCTGTTTTGAATAGTGGCGTTATACTAGGGGCTGAGCTGGTTTGGGAAATTACCACCGCAACTTTATTTCCTACTTGATTCCAAGATGCACTAAAAGTAGGATATCCTTCACCAAAATACCATTGGTTCATATAATCATTGAGGTTTAAGCCACTAGTTGCTTCTGCCACTTGTTTAAAGTCGATACCGGTGGCAACATTGTTTTGGTATTGCTGTTGAAACTGTCTTAAAGTGTGAAAGAAAATACTGTCGTTATTCATCAAGAACCTAAGCGTATGAATAATAGCACCTCCTTTGTCATAGGAGAGGCGTGAATCGAAGATGCGATTTTCATTTGTGGTATCATCTACATAAACGCTACCTGTCTGAGACGAAAGTACGCTTTGATGTACGCCATCCATTTGTGTTCTGCCAGCAGCCGCACCATTAAACTGATCTTGATAAAGGTGCTCCGTATAAGATGCAAAACCTTCATTAATCCAAATATCTTTCCAAGTTGAACAGGTTACATTGTTTCCAAACCACTGATGACCTAACTCATGCACTACCACATCCAAAGAGTTGAAACTTCCGATGGTAGACATCGTTTGATGTTCCATTCCACCCCCTAAAGGAGCCATACAATGTCCGTATTTCTCATCGCGGTAAGGATATAAGCCAAACTCTTGTGAAAGGAAATCAATCATAGGACCTGTGGCATCGATATTGTTTTTGAAGAAGGGTAAGGTGTTCGGATTGCTATAGATATAATTTTGCACTAGAACGCTATCATTTGTGCCGCTAATAGCCTGTTTAAAGGAATAATCGACATAAGGCGCCACACTAATTGAAATCAAATAATAATCAATCATATGGCGACTTTTCCAATAATACTTATCCTGATTTGTGTTAACACTAGTTACACTTTGTAATAAGCCATTCGAGCCTGCTTTACAGGTTTTAGGAACCGTAATATAAACATCGCTAGAGTCAATTTTATCGTGTAACGATTGCTTGCATGGCCACCAAAGGTAGGCGCTATAAGATTCACTCATCGTATAGCTTACCTGCGCACCCCACGAGGGAGAGCTCGTAGTAGTAATTCCAGCACCTAAGCCACCACCTCCTGGCACTGCGCCATTACCATGATAATAGATGATGCTCTGAAAGTTTGTTCCTTTATTCAAGGCGGCCGGAAGAATTACTTCACGTGTGTTACCTACAATAGTGAATGGAAGTTTTTGTCCATTGAATAAAATGGAGTCGACAATCATTGCATTTGCTAACTCGAAAACATAACGTGGCATATTGTTAGCAATTACCACGGCGTTGGTGGTTACGTTACCGCTGATATTACTATTTAAATTACTCATAGCAACATCCAATTTTACGTATTTAATATCGTAGTCGTTTTCATCCGCTAAGGCCTTTAAATTCGGGTGTGGCGTTGAAAAGTGATTGATCTTAGATGCAGCGCATGGATGAATGTTTCCTTGACTAAATGCTTTAAAACTTAAAAATAAAATGAATAGAAGGATTAGCTTTTTCATAGTGCTCAATTGTAAAATAAAAGTAAACAATAATCAGAAGTTTGTCGAATTCTGTCTAAGTATTGAACCTTTCTTTGGTACCTTTGTTTAAAGAAAAAGCATTTTTATGTATCGCCATTTGCAGCATTTTATAGAGGTATTGGAACAGCACAATGAATTGATTCGTGTAAAGACCTATGTGAACCCATATCTAGAGATTTCTGAGATTACCGATCGACTGTCTAAGTCGGAGGATATGAATAAGGCGATTTTATTTGAGAATACTGGTTATGATTTTCCTGTATTAATTAACTCTATGGGTTCGTATAAGCGTATCTGTTTGGCTTTAGGGGTGGAGGAGTTGGATGAAGTGAAGGCGGATATGGAAGATCTTTTCAAACAATTAACGAAACCGCAAGAAAGTCTTTTAGATAAGCTAAAATTAATCCCGCAGTTAGGTAAAATTTCCTCTTGGATGCCGAAGGTGGTAAGTGGAAAGGGAGCTTGCCAGGAGGTAATTATGCAAGACCCAGATATTACTAAGCTGCCGGTATTAACTTGTTGGCCCGAAGATGGTGGTCCGTTTATAACATTGCCCGTAATACATACCAAAGATCCTATAACAGGGATTCGTAACGTAGGGATGTATCGTATGCAGATCTTCGATAAGACATTAACAGGGATGCATTGGCATAAGCATAAAGTGTCTGCAAGACATTATGAGGAATACAAGAAATTAGGTAAGCAAATGCCCGTTGCAGTTGTATTAGGTGGCGATCCTGTCTATACCTATTCTGCTACCGCACCATTACCGGATAATGTCGATGAGCATATGTTGGCAGGATTCCTTCGTAAGAAGAAAGTAGAATTAGTCAAGTGTATTTCACAACCTGAATTAGAAGTCCCTGCTGATGCTGATTTCGTGATTGAAGGTTATGTGGATCCGCAAGAAGACTGGATTTGGGAAGGTCCGTTTGGTGATCATACTGGTTATTATTCATTAGCTGATTGGTATCCTCGATTTCATGTAACAGCAATCACACACCGCAAGAATGCTGTATTCCCTACCACCATTGTCGGTATTCCTCCGCAAGAAGATGCGTGGATAGGAAAAGCTACGGAGCGTATTTTCTTGGCTCCTATTAAAATGACAATGATTCCTGAAATCATCGACATGGAGTTGCCTGTGGAAGGGGTGTTTCATAACCTCACTATAGTAAAAATTCAAAAGACATATCCTGGTCAGGCTCAAAAAGTGATGAACGCTATGTGGGGTGCTGGTCAGATGATGTTCAATAAAATATTAGTTGTAGTGGATGGCGACGTAGATATTCATAATTACGAGGCTGTCGCTAAATATGTGAGTGAACATTGCAACCCTGCAACGGACGTTTATTTCTCACAAGGTCCGATGGACGTTTTGGATCACAGTTGTAGTAAAACAGGCTTCGGTGGGAAGTTGTGCATCGATGGAACGAAGAAGTTGCCGGAAGAAATTATGTTCGAAGAAGTAGCTGCTAAAGGTCAACCGATTGATGCTAATTTGCTTAAATCTAAATACGATTTCATTCAAGACCTCCGCGTAAATTTAACAGCGAAGGGAATAGCTACACTTATGGTGACCGTGCAAAAAACACGCATGGGAGATGTCAAGAAATGGGCGAATGAATTATGTGAAGAAGCTGCGCTTAGTGATATAAAAACGATTGTATTTATAGATGCTGCAGTTGATTTGCAACACACTGCTGACGTTTTATGGCGTGCATGTAATAACGCAGATGCAAGAAGAGATATATGGACTTACCAACCTAATGATAAGCGTGCAAAGATGATTGTGGATGGTACGACCAAGACAGCTAATTTGGATGCCTTCACTCGTGATTGGCCGAATATCTTAACACATACCAAAGAGACCATCGAATTGGTAGATGGTCGTTGGAACGAGTACGGCTTAGGGCCATTTATCGAATCTCCGTCATTACGTTATCATGCGCAAACCTATGGCAGAGGCGCAGTAATTACGGCGTCTGAATTAGAGAAATAATTTAATAGAATTAGCGGCTATAATTAGGCGCTTCTTTGGTGATGACGATGTCATGTGCATGACTTTCGCGAATACCGGCATTGGTAATCTTTACAAATTGTGCATTTTGTAAAGTGCGAATATCTTTAGCACCGCAATAGCCCATACCAGCGCGTAATCCGCCGATAAATTGTGTCATTACCTCTTGCAAAGTTCCTTTGTAAGGGACACGACCTACAATTCCTTCTGGGACTAGTTTCTTAACATCGTCTTCTACATCTTGGAAATAGCGATCCTTACTGCCATCTTGCATGGCTTCTACAGAACCCATTCCACGATAAGATTTAAATTTACGGCCTTCGTAAATAATCGTTTCACCAGGAGATTCTTCTGTTCCTGCGAAAATACTACCAGCCATAACGACATCGGCACCAGCTACTAAAGCTTTTACAACATCTCCTGTATAACGAATTCCTCCGTCAGCAATAATACCTACTTTAGTACCTTTAAGGGCAGCTTTTACATCCATGATAGCATGTAATTGAGGAACGCCCGCCCCGGCAACAATACGTGTTGTACAGATACTTCCTGGTCCTATACCCACTTTCACAGCATCTGCTCCGGCAGCCGCTAAAGCTTTCGCTGCAGCACCTGTTGCGATATTACCTGCAATCAAGTTTAATTTTGGATAGGCTTTGCGAACGGTTTTCACCATTTCAATAACACCCTTGCTATGACCGTGTGCTGTGTCAATAGTTATCGCATCAACACCTACATTTACCAATGCTTCTACGCGTTCTAAAGTATCCTTTGTAATACCCACAGCGGCGCCAACCATCAATCGACCATGTTGATCTTTTGACGCGTTTGGATGCGATGTTAATTTTTGAATATCACGATAGGTGATTAAGCCAATTAATTTACCAGCCTTGTTTACAACAGGTAATTTTTCAACTTTATATTGACGTAGGATTTTTTCAGCCAATTGAAGGGTAGTGCCTTCCGGAGCTGTAATCAATCCGGTAGCGGTCATTACTTCTTTTACTTTTTTCGTATAAGTGCGTTCGAAACGGAGGTCGCGATTGGTAATAATACCCACTAATTTTCCTTTTTCATCCACCACAGGAATACCGCCAATACGGTTATCCTTCATCAATTTTAAGGCTTGCGCAATTGTTGCATCTGGTGCTAATGTTACCGGGTCGATGATCATTCCACTTTCTGCGCGCTTCACTTTTCTAACTTCTTCTGCTTGAGCGGCAATGCTCATGTTTTTATGTAAAATACCCATCCCTCCGATTTGTGCAATCGCTATAGCCATTGACGACTCCGTAACGGTGTCCATCGCAGCTGATATGACAGGAACATTTAATGATAAACGAGCAGTAAGATTCGAGCGAGTATTAACTTCTCTAGGTAAAACGTCCGAATAAGCAGGAACGAGAAGTACGTCATCGAAGGTTAAACCTTCACCAATGAATTTAGAATTTTGTTTAGCCATATGCAAAGGTAAGGCAAAAATTTTAAAATTGACAGCACTTTTATATCCTCGCTTTGTTTTAACTTCACCAGATGAAGCGTTTATTGTGTTCTTGCCTTCTTATTTTTGTTTTTTTGATGCGTGCCAATGGGCAATCAGCGTTGCAATTGAAGGTATATAGTTTTCCAAAAACTTTTCCTGAGAAGTATGCCTTCGATCCGAAGCATGCCTATGCGGAAATGCTACAGCAAAAGCGGCCGAAAGGATTTAAGCGAAGCGTTTATGAGCGTTATGCCGAAGCTATGAGCTATCAAAAGGCGGATGCATTTACCGAAGGCGATATGTATTTGAATTGGCCTGAAATGGAGAATTATTTAAATGCAATCGTTCGTCGTCTTGCAAAAACAAATGCAGCCTATTCCAACATGACGGCTTACGTTAAACGAAGTCCAGATATGAATGCTTTTTGTATTCATGATGGAAGCTTTTTTATCAATATCGGACTATTGGCAGAAGTAAAAAATGAAGCGGCACTTGCCAATGTTTTAGGACATGAAATGTCGCATTATTTGATGCATCACCTAGAGCGTTCGTATTTGGAGATGGCGAAGGTAAACACTAAACGAAAGAGAAATTCTAATAGAGATGAGGTCTTATCGAATCTTCACCAAAATCGTGGCCGGGAGATGCAAGCCGACAGCCTAGGCGCAACACTAGCGGCAAATGCTGGCTATAGTGTGAAGGAGGGCTTAGGAAATTTTTACATGCTCTTGCAAATGGAGGAGAAGGAGTTGAGTCGCGCTCAAAATACAGATAGAAAATTACATGCCGATGATGAGGAGGGTATTGTGAATGACAAAGATGAAAAAGGGGATAAAGTAATCTCTAGTCATCCAGATTTAAAGCGTCGTATTCGTAACTATAAAAAATTAGCCAAGCGATATAAGACTAGTGAAGAACTAGTTGATGAAGGGGCCTTTCTTAGCTTGCAAAAAATGGCTCGTTTGGAAGTATTGAACTTGTTAAAAGAGCAACAGGATTATCGTGCATGTGTGGAGCGTGCCATGACCTATTACCTTTTTGACCCTTCGAATGATGCGTATGTGTATTATATCCTCGAGGGGATTAGAAGAGAATTGTTTTTACATCCTAAGGAAGCGGATCGTCCGTTTATTACAGATAATTATGATGAGGATTATTATCCTTTGAAGAAAAAAGGAGTACTCGCTAATTTGCGGATTTTAGTGCCTGATACAGCTAATTGGAAAAATATCGTTGCAACAGAATTGTTGAATTCAGACACCTTGAAGCGTTATCCCTTTGTAACCTGGAAAGGGGCATTTATTTATTTCTCCAAACTGGCCAAAAAGCGTGGAATAGGGGAGTGTTATCTGACGATGGCCTTATATGAATCTGATTTAGATAAGCGTAATAGCTTGCTCGATAAGTATCTTGCGCAAGAGAAGATTTTATATCGCGAGTATGCTAAGACCTTGCAGCAAAACCGACTTACGGAGTCGATAAGAGGTAATACTAAAGAGTTGTTACTAGCCAATGAAATAGCATTTGTCGAAGATCATAGTTACGGGTATCATTATCGTAGGATTTTGTCACAGTCGAATTCTAAAGGAATCATTTTGAATATTAACAAGTTGGTGAAAAAGGAATTTCCTAATAAAGAACTGCTAGTTTATAATGACTTAGAAAAGGAGAATTTCTCGAAGGCCATGCGTTATAAACAAGTAATGATAGCAGCCTATGCATGGAATCAGGCAAAGGAGCAAGTAGAAGAGGAGATGGACGAAGAGGTAGATGCAGTTAAGGTGAAATCAGATAATGCTAATGAGCCTACTACGATAAAACGAAAGGTTCAAACGGAAGAAGATTTTTACTCTCCATTTGCCAATAAAAGATCTAAGAAAAATGTAACCATTGAATCGGATCAGGCTGATTTGTTTATGTTGAATCCAGACATATGGAAGGTCTTTAATAGCGAGAAACTATATGCTTTGGAGTTATTGAACGTGGTTTCTTTTACTGATAAAACGCAGGTCTTTGGTTCGCATATGGGGTGGGCTTATTTATGCTTGCCTTATATTCCGTACATTTTACTGCAAGATCTCTACTTCCGGGTATCCTTTGGTTCTAATAAGTATTCCTATCAAGTAAAGTATTATAGTTTTACACCAACCGACAAGAAATATACAAATTGGTATGTAGCTGAAACGGTGCATTATAAAATGTACAAGCCTTATTTATTATCTACAACCTATGATGTTTTACATGGCAGAAAAAGCAATGTTGATTCCAATGAAAAAGATTAAAAGATATTCGCAAGTCTGCATGTTTATTATTTGCTTATTGATGGTAGAATCGGTAAGTGGAAAAGGCTTTTTAGGCAAAAGAAACATGTTCGATTATGATGTAATAGGTCGTTCGATGTCTAATACGCATAGTTTCGGTTATACACGCATTAAGAGTAATCATTTCGCTTTACGTTTCGGATATAGTCGAACTAACTTCACTATCTATGGGCTTCGAAATAATAAGGTTTTTGAGGCTGATTTACAGAATTACCTTATGCCGTCCACTTCTTATGACCCAATTTGGCTCAGCGCAAGCGCGAATCCTACTTTCAAAGCCAATACCTATTCGTTAGGATTCCTTTTTAGCAGTTCTTATGCGAATTTGAATTTGCCCGTTGGTTATTTCGCATCCTATACCTTCTACATGACGAAAGGAAGTGCCTCTCTCCATTTAGTAGCGCCTGCAGAACTTGTTCCATTTATTGCGTCAGGGCATAGTAAGGATATTGTTGGTGATTATACATTTACTGCTTTTGGGAGCACATTTGATATAGGTAAAACCTATTATTTTCATCCCGGTTTTACGATCAGTATAGGAGCTCAAATGGGGGCTTATATGCGATTTAGCAAAGAACAGTTTAGTGAACCAATCACCATTTATAATATAGGAACAGCTCCAATAGCGAACCTTTTTTCAGATTACCCGTATACATTGCCTAAACAAGTGCCTTATTCGCTTAATTTGACGGATGACAATCTTGGTATCGGTTTCAATTTTATGCCATTTTTACGTTTTGGGTATCTTTTTTAAAAGAAAACCAAAAAGAAATTAAACGATTCATAAATTTTGCTGATTTCGGGTTGGTATTCTCAATTTTAAGGGGTATTTTTAGACCTCTAAATTTTCTGTGTTATGAAAAAAATAATTTTACCTTTTGGTTTTGCTATCGCTTTATTGGGAGGATTGTTTGCGTTCTCATTCCGTGAAGAGTGGGAAGGTGAAAACGAGGAAAATGAATCTGCAGAACAGGCAACGTATGCCGGAATTCAGAATTTCTGGGGTATGATGCGCCAGAACGTGAACACTGGTAAATTTGAAGAAAGCGATTACTACAATGCAGTAGCACAATACAATCAAATGGGGATTGCTAAGTCTTTAGGTCTTAGTTGGACTTCATTAGGACCCGATAACATTGGTGGTCGTGTACGTGCTTTGTTGATCGACAAGAAAAATCCTAATCACATCCTAGCGGGTGGTGTATCTGGTGGTTTGTGGGTTAGTAATGACGCTGGTAAAACTTGGAGCAAACACCCTCAAGCAGATTCCATGCAAAGTATCTGTATTACCACGTTGTGTCAGACGAAAAACGGAGACATTTACATGGGTACGGGAGAATTAGTTGGTAGTTCTGAAGTTTCTGTTGGAAACGGAGGTTCAATCGGTAATATTGGTTTCCCTGGATACGGCGTTTACAAATCAACTGATAATGGTGCAAGTTTCTCACATTTAACTGCGACAAAGCCTACTTCAGGTGCGCAATGGAAATATGTTGATGCAATTGCCGCTGATAACTTAGACAACAATCTAATTTACGTAGCTACTCATTTGGGATTATATAAATCAACTGATGGTGGTGTTACCTTTGCAAAACCAACTGGGGTTGCAGGTTCTTCATGGTGTACGGATGTTCAAACCAACAAAAACGGTGATGTGATCTGTTTCTTAGGAAGCACTTCCTCTTCAGCTGGAAAAAATGCATTAGTATCTAAAGATCATGGTGCGTCATTCTCTGCTAAGCCAATCACCACAGGTACTGGTTTTAATCGCGTTAAGTTTGCCTATGCACCTTCTGATCCAAATTATGTTTATTGTGGTGCTGCAAATAGTTCTGCGACTTCAACTGCAGGCGTGTTTAAATCAACAGATGGTGGTGAAACTTGGACGCAAATTGGTCCTGGTGGAGCAAGCACTTTCAATCCGTACAATCAAGCTTATTACTCAATGAGTATTGCTGTTAATCCGGCTAATAAGAACCGTATTTATACAGGTGGTCTAGATTTGTATATGTATGACCAAAGCGGATGGGTAAAATCATCTCTATGGTATGCATGGGAAGCTAGTCCTGTTTACGTTCACGCTGATCACCATGCAATTGCCTTCCATCCAACGAATCCTGATATTTTCTATATGGGTACAGATGGTGGTGTTTCTGAATGTACAAACGCTCGCGCTGGTGTATTAAGCTTCCAAACAAGAAATAAAGGTTTAGGCGTTACACAGCTTTACGGCTTAGGAGCAGGTATCAGTGGTGATATCTTAGGAGGAGCACAGGATAATGGTTCTATGTACAACAACTATAGTGGTATTTATCCTACTTATTATAGTAAAGTAAAAGGTGGCGATGGCTTCCAAGCTGCTATTTCACACGTGAATCCACAAGCTTTATTTGCAACAACCTATGGTGATGCGAATGGAACAAAACCTTTAGCACGTTCTTTGAATGGCGGAGGTAGTTTCACTGGTATTTTGGATGTGCATATTGATGCGAATGATGGAGCAACTGGCGGACCAGATGATCATCCGGATGAAGGAGGTTATTTCGTTACTCGTCTTTATCTATGGGAAAAGTTAGGTAATTATACTTCTGTGGATGATTCTTTGAATAATAGTCGTTTGTATATGCCAACACAGAAAGGTGTTTGGGTAGCTGTAAACGCTTTGACAACTTCACCTACATGGTATAAAGTGTCTGCAGGTAATACTGTTACAGGTGCCTTATCTATGAAAGCAACGGAAGATGGTAATACTTTATTTGTTGGAACAGAAGGTGGTGACGTTTATCGTATCGATAGTTTGAACACTACTTATCCTGTGAACTATTCTGGTAATTTTACGGCTACGCCTGAAGGTCGTCAGATTCGTACTACAAAGATTTATAGTTTGGGACGTGCAATCACTGGTATTGCCATCGATCCAACGAATTCTGAGAATATTTTGATTTCATCTGCTATGTATGGTGCAACAAATTATGTGTCACGTATTACTAATGCGATGTCATCAACGGCTACAGGAACTACAACCGCAACAAATGCACAAGGGAATCTTCCTATTATGCCTTGTTATGATGTTGCTATCAACCCAACTAACGCTTCGCAAGCTATTGTTGCTACCGAGTTAGGTGTGTTCTCATGTTCAAATATCTGGTCAGGAACTCCGGTATGGGTGAATGAAAATAATCATATGCCGAATGTGCCAGTAATGCAATTGCAATTCTCTCAAAATAAAAAAGGTGAGTGGTGGTTGTTTGCTGCTACCCACGGTCGCGGCGCATTCTATACACGCAGCCTTTGTGGATCTTGTGATTCTATTGCTTTGAATAATGTAAATCTTGCTAGTAATAATTTGAATGCAAATGAGAATTCATTGAATATTTATCCGAATCCAGCAACAGATCTTTCTACCTTGACTATCTCTGCCACGAAGGCGGATGCAAATGCAATGGTTCGTATTTATTCATTAAACGGAACCTTGGAATATCAATCTCAAAATGCAGTTAACGTAGGTTCAAATAACCTAATAGTTAATGTGAGCGGTTTTGCAAGTGGTGTTCACTTGGTTCAAGTTCAAATGAATGGTCAGACTTATGTTAAAAAGTTGATTAAGCAATAAGTTGCTGATAAATAATTTTTTAGAAAACGCCCTTAGCTAAAACGCTACTGGGCGTTTTTTTATTCCAAATTCTCCTCGCTTTTTTATAACTTCGCTATATATTATTCGGTTGAAAATGGTAAAAATATTAATAACTGGAGGAGCTGGTTTCGTGCCTAGTTCATTAGCGGATCGTCTATTGCTCGACCCGAATAATTTTGTCGTTGCCGTTGATAATTTTCATACGGGAAGTAAGGCAAATCTACCTACTACAAATCCTTCTAATTATCGTTTTTATGAATGTGATGTAAATGATTGGAACAGTATTAGTCCCATCATGAAAGAACATCATTTCGATTATGTTTTTCATTACGCAGCGGTAGTTGGTGTTATCAGAACATTGGATAATCCGGTTAGTGTGTTGAATGATATAGAAGGGATTAAAAACGTTTTGACCTTAGCAAAGGATACTGGTGTAAAACGCGTGTTTTATTCGTCCTCAAGTGAAGTGTATGGCGAACCTGTACATTTACCTCAAAACGAGTTAACCACTCCGCTGAATTCTCGCTTGCCTTACGCAATCGTTAAAAATGTGGGTGAGGCTTTCTGCCGTTCTTATTCGCAAGAATTCGGGTTAGACTATACGATTTTTCGCTTCTTTAATACCTACGGCCCTAAGCAAAGTGTCGACTTTGTGATGAGTAAATTTATCCGTCAGGCATTAAATAATGAACCTATCACTATTTATGGTGATGGCTCACAAACTCGTACATTCTGTTATATCGATGATAACTTAGACGCTTGTCTCAATGCGTTTAAAGAAAATAAAATCGTAAATGACGTCGTGAATATCGGTAATGATGAAATCACTGAAATTGTTGATTTGGCAAAAATCATTATTCGTTTGACGAATTCAAAGTCTGAAATAATCCACCTTCCGCCATTAAGAGATGGCGATATGACGCGTCGTCAGCCAGATATTTATAAAATGCGCGAGTTGTTGAATCGTCCTTTAACCAGCTTAGAGGAGGGAATTAAGAATGTTTTGAAATTGGGTAACTTTTAGTTTTATGAAAAAGAACAGTTTATTTGTCATCGCTCTTCTTGGTTTATTTATCGCTTGTCAATCAGAAGAATCTTTACGACATGATATTTTGGTCAAGGAAGAAACCTTGATGCAAAGCACAGCACGCAGTAAAGCGATGGATAGTTTAGCAAATGTTTTAATAGCTGACTATGATGCGTATGCAACCAAGTATCCAAAGGATAGCATGACGCCAACTTATATAATTCGCGAGGGACAATTATATTCTTCAAAGCGCGACTATCAAAAGGCTGCAGAATTGTTCAATAAAGTATGTGTGCAGTATTCATCGGATCGTTGGGCCTCTTATGCCTTGTTTTTTCAAGCTCT
>JAPJNH010000096.1 GCA_026461075.1 Chitinophagales bacterium | reverse complement strand
CGCCTTTGTTGTGCACTCTGCCATGCCTATTAAACTCGCCCGCCGACTTTGTCCCGATGCGATTATTATTCGTGGTGATTACGATCGCTACTCCTATTATTCAGAAGTGGTCACCGATATTATTAAAGAAGATGTTCCTGTTTATGAGAAGTCGTCGATTGATGAATTTTATATTGACATGACTGGCATGGATCGTTTTTTTGGTTGTTATAATTATACTTCGGAGTTGCGTCAGCGTATCATGAAAGAAACAGGGCTTCCTATTTCCTTCGGATTATCAGAAAATAAAACGGTATCAAAAGTAGCCACCGGAGAGGCAAAACCTAACGGACAAAAGAAGATTGAATTCGGAGATGAGAAAGTTTTTTTAGGTCCGCTTTCGATAAAGAAAATTCCGATGGTAGGCGATAAAACGTATACGCTCTTGCGCAGCATGGGTGTTGAACGCGTATTTACGTTGCAGGAAATGCCTCCCGATCTTTTAACAAAAGTATTAGGCGAAAACGGCTTTGTCCTTTGGAAAAAAGCCAATGGCATTGACAATACTCCCGTAGAACCTTATAGCGAACGCAAGTCGATTTCAACAGAAGAAACCTTTGAACAAGACACAGCCGATGTAGTATTTTTAAAATCCTTGCTGGTAAAGATGACAGAGAAGCTGGCCTTCCAACTGCGTTCGGAGAATAAACTAACGGCATGCATTACCGTAAAGATACGTTACTCTAATTTTGATACACATACTACGCAATCACGCATCTCGTATACCTCTTCTGACCATACGCTTATTGCAAAAGCAAAGGAGCTTTTTGATAAGTTGTATGAACGCCGTATGCTGATTCGATTAATTGGAATAAGGTTTAGTCACCTAGTAGGTGGTGGAAATCAAATCAACCTTTTTGAAGATTCCGAAGAGATCATTAATCTGTACCAGGCCATGGATCATTTGCGGAAAAAGTTTGGTAACGCGGCTATTTCAAGGGCTGTCGGATTGAAATACAATCAAAAAAACAAATCAGACAATCAATAAGTTACAAATTTTTTTGGGTGGGAATTTGGTTTTCTGAAAACAGAAAGACTATATTGCAACCATCATGTTTGATTGTATTACAATCTTTATAGAATTGTTGCCTCAAACTGAATTGGTTGATCGTCGCGTTGCCGTGTAGCTAAGGAAGGAGTTACACGGTAGCGGGATAAAAGTAGTAAAAGCAGAAACACTAAACACCTCATATTATGGATTCACTAGACTTAATTCTGACAGCCTTGCGCTACACACCCGTTGCTTTAATGCTTGTTTCATTAGCAGGACTTCTTTACTTACAAATCAAGGAAGCCTATCTACAAAAAAACACGCGTTACCAACGTCGTTATTAATCAAAGGAGCTAATGTTTATTTCAATCGGCTATTGTTATGTTTTTGAACTGTCATTCATGGTTCAGCTTTTATTACGGAACAATGTCGGTAGAACAGCTCCTGCAAGAAGCCAATAAGCAGGGACTGAACAAAATTGCTTTAACCGACATTAATAACACTTCTGGCATTCTTGATTTTGTTCGGCTGGCGCCACAGTACGGGATTCAACCAATTGCGGGAACTGCATTTCACGATGGCGATGAACTAAGGTTTATCGGCCTCGCGCAGAACAATGAAGGGTATGAAGAGCTGAACATCTTTCTTTCTTCTTGTTTAAAAACCGCTTCGGAAAAAAATCAAACATCGGGTAACCGCGATGCCGTTATACCAGATCGAGCACCGATATTTAAAAATGTATTTGTTGTTTATCCGACCAGCGCACCCTTTTTAAAAACAGTTTCATTTGAATCAACCGCCTTTGTTGGTAAGCGCGCTCAACGAGGAGAGCTGATGAAGGTCAGGGCATCCAAGGAAAAAAAGAATCCACAAAATGCATTAAGAGATTACGAGTATATCGGTGTTCGAGAGGAAGAGTTGTTACAGATACAATTTTCGTTTTCTCCCAATGCTTATAATAAGTGTGTGGCTCTTTGTCCGGTAACAGTGCGCAATAAAACAGATCATAATATTCATCGCCTATTAACAGCAGTAGGAAAAAATGAATTATTGAGTCGTGTGCCCGCAACTGCCTTTTGTAAGGAAGATGAAACGTTTAAACTAGAAGCGGATATTCGTTTCCGTTATAAAGAGTATCCAGATATTATTCGAAATACAGAAACGATTCTAAAAAATTGTCATCTTTCGTTCGACTTTCATAAAAGCAAGAATAAACAATGTTTCACGGGAAGCAAAGAGTTGGATGCGGCGCTCTTGAAAAAAGAATCCTATAAAGGAGCAACGAAAAGATATGGCACTCGCTTGAGTGAAAAAATAAAAACGCGCATCGAAAAAGAATTGACCATGATTATTGATCTTGGCTTCTGTGCGTACTTTCTGATTAACTGGGACATACTTCGCTTTGCACGAAAGCGCGGATTCTTTTACGTTGGAAGAGGGAGTGGCGCGAATAGTATGGTGGCATATTGTTTAAATATTACTGATGTAGATCCCGATGGTCTCGATTTATATTTCGAGCGGTTTATTAATCCGTATCGGCAAAATCCTCCCGACTTCGATTTAGATTTTTCGTGGAAGGATAGAGATGAAATCACGAATTATATTTTCAATAGACACGGAGAGAATCATGTGGTGTTGATGGGAACGTATACAACATTTCAAAAAGATGCAGTGATTCGTGAGCTAGGAAAAGTGTTTGGCTTGCCGAAGGCGGAAATCGATGCGCTACAGAACACAGGTGACTATACTACCGCTGGTGAATATGGGAAGTTGATTTTAAAATATGGTGCGCTCATCAAAGATTTTCCTCATCACCTGAGTGTGCATGCAGGAGGAATTATTATTTCCGAGAAACCAATCTATGCGTATACAGCATTGAACTATCCTCCCAAAGGATTTCCAGTTACGCAGTTTAGTATGTTGGAATCAGAAGATGTGGGGTTGTACAAGTATGATATTTTAAGTCAGCGTGGACTAGGCCATATTAAAGACACGATTGAGTTGGTGAAGAAGAATAAAGGAATTGAGATTGATATCCGAAGGATTGAAGAGTTTAAACAAGACGAAGCCATCAAACAATTAATAAGAGACGGAAGGTGTATCGGTTGCTTTTATGTGGAGAGTCCTGCGATGCGCATGTTATTGAAAAAGTTAAACGTAGATCAATACATACAACTCGTAGCGGCGAGCTCGATTATTCGTCCTGGTGTAGCGAGCAGTGGTATGATGCGTGAGTATATTTTGCGAACACACCATCCAGAGAAAAGAACGTATATACACCCCGTTATGAAAGAGCTAATGGAAGAAACCTATGGTGTGATGGTGTATCAGGAAGATGTGATTAAGGTGGCGCATCATTTTGCAGGACTGGATTTATCAGAGGCGGATGTATTACGAAGAGGGATGAGTGGGAAGTTCCGATCGAGAGAGGAGTTTTTAAAAATCAAAAATCGTTTTTTTGATAACTGCAAGGAGCGTGGGTATAGTGAAACAATTACGAGTGAAGTATGGCGACAGATAGAAAGCTTTGCGGGCTATTCGTTTTCAAAAGGACATTCAGCATCGTATGCGGTGGAGAGTTATCAGAGTTTGTATTTGAAAGCACATTATCCGCTGGAATTTATGGTAGGCGTGATCAATAATTTTGGTGGCTTTTACCGAACAGAATTTTACGTACACGAAGCGCGTATGTCGGGAGCAACGATTGCATTGCCTTGCGTGAACACGGGAGAATATTTAACCAGCATTGAAGGCGAAGTCATCACATTAGGATTTATTCATCTCGCAGGATTAGAATATGACACGGCTACATCGATAGCCCTCGAGCGAAATAAAAACGGACCGTTTACTTCGTTGCATGATTTCATGAATCGAATAAGTATCGAGTTAGAGCAGTTGCGTTGTTTGATACGCATCGGTGCGTTTCGATTTACTGGAAGAAGTAAGAAGCAGTTGTTGTGGGATATTCATCTTAACATGGAGCAAGGAAAGAAAACAGTGGTGCGACAAGAATTATTTCAGCAGGAGTTACCGAACTATCAATTGCCAACGTTGCATCATCATGATTTAGAAGATGCATTGGATGAAATAGAGTTGATAGGATTTCCGGTGTGTTCTCCGTTTCGATTATTAAAACAGGCGCCTGAAAAATTTTCGCATCCTAAAATTAAAGTAAATGAAATGCCAAAACACGTAGGGGAATATGTGTGTATACTTGGCTACCTTGTTACTATCAAACCTACACGCACAGGCAAAGGTGAAGCAATGTCGTTTGGTTGCTTTATAGACGAAGCTGGGGCTTTCGTTGATACTACACATTTTCCGATGGTCCTTAAAAAATATCCATTTAGAGGAAGAGGAATTTATCTGATCACCGGAAGAGTAGATATCGAATTTGGCTTTTGCAGTATAACGGTTTCGAGTATGGAAAAACTAGCTACGGTGGGGAGGGATGATCTTTCTAAATCGTGAGATTTATTTAATACAATTGAGCTTCAAAAAACGATAAACGTATTGGCCTATCCACGCCATGGTATTCCATCGGACCTGGTTGTTCAATTAAAAAAAGTTTCAAAATAATAGATAAAATGCATAACCTTATTGCTTAACGAATTTTTTGAAAATTGCCCCTTCGGTATAAACAAATTTTATAATGTAGATTGATGGTGATAAGTACGAAACATCTATACTATTGTTGTGAGCATTAATTGAACGAAGCAACTTACCATGCACATCGTACATTTCTAATTTATCGGGTAGGGCCCAATCCAAATAATTTACATTAACAACATCATGGGTAGGATTGGGGTAAAGCTGGATTTGTGATTGCTTGATCTCAATTTCTGATAAAGGCGTTGTATTTGCGTATCTGAAATGCACCAGGTAATAATCTGTTCTTCCATAACCATGTTCGG
>JAPJNH010000095.1 GCA_026461075.1 Chitinophagales bacterium | reverse complement strand
GCCATAATTCCTTGACAAGCGGCTTCTTCATAGCCAGTTGTGCCATTTATTTGACCTGCAAAAAATAGTCCTTCTAAAAGCTTGGTTTCTAATGTTTTAATTAATTGTGTCGGTGGGAAGTAATCATACTCAATTGCATAGCCTGGTCTGAACAATTTTACATTATTTAAGCCGGGAATTAATTTTAACGCCTTTAATTGAACATCCTCTGGTAATGAAGTACTGAAACCATTGAGATAAATTTCAACCGTACTCCAACCTTCTGGTTCAATAAAGAGCTGATGTCTGTCCTTATCTGCAAAACGATTAATCTTATCCTCGATACTTGGACAGTAGCGCGGACCAACACCTTCGATACGACCCGCATACATTGGTGACTTATCGAAGCCAGTTTTTAAAATATCATGCACATCTTGGTTGGTATAGGTGATCCAACAACATCTCTGTTCCTTTGGCTTTTGTGTCGGCATATAAGAAAATCCTACCACATCCTTATCACCTTCCTGCACCTCAGTTTTAGAATAATCGATCGAACGACCATCAATTCTCGGAGGCGTACCTGTCTTTAAACGATCAGATTGAAAACCTAATTCAACCAACTGCTCCGTTAAACCATACACACCTGGTTCAGACATTCTACCACCACCGAACTGTTTCTCGCCGATATGTATCTTTCCGTTTAAGAAGGTACCACTAGTAAGAACGACAGTTTTAGAACGGAATTTGATTCCTAATCCACTGATTACACCACAGAGCTTATTATTCTCCATCCATAGATTACTGACCGTATCCTGCCAAAAATCGACATTAGGAGTTTGTTCTAACATTTCACGCCAGGTAGAAGCGAATAACATTCTATCATTCTGTGTACGTGGCGACCACATCGCAGGACCTTTAGAACGATTCAACATTCTAAACTGTATCATACTCTTATCGGATACAATACCTGAATAACCCCCTAAAGCGTCAATTTCACGCACAATTTGACCTTTTGCAACCCCACCCATAGCAGGATTACAGGACATTTGAGCGATCGTTTGCATGTTCATGGTGATTAAAAGCACAGAACATCCCATATTGGCAGCAGCGGCAGCAGATTCACAGCCTGCATGACCTGCACCAACTACAATTACATCGTAAGCTGATTGCATAAAAAATTGTTACACGTGGAACATTACAACTTGAAATGGATCTCCACTTTTGATCCATTACTTTCAAATACTACTAAATCTGCTAATGACTTCATTAGAAAAACCCCTCTACCAGTAAGCTTTTCTCGGTTTTCAGGTAAGGTAGGATCAGGAACATCATTATAGTTAAAACCTGCACCTTCATCCTCAACAGTTAGAAATAGAATGGTGTTTTCCTTCCAAACTTCCACCTTAATTTGCTTAGAAACATCCCCTTTATTACCGTGTGTAAGACCGTTATTTATAGCCTCACCAAGCACAAGTTCCACGTTACCCATTACCGAATCATAATTCGAGAGAAAAGGGTGTAAATCAGTTAAAATCTGATTTAAATGAAAATAATAATCTGATTCAGAATTAAATATGTATGATAGCTTATCCAAATTTAATTCATTTAAGGTTAAAGAATTAGACATAAAACAGATTTAATCAATCCGTCACATCGGAATCAGCATTAAACCTAAAACCTAATCGTTTACCAGTCTTAATAGCCGCATTACCATGCTGTTCTAATTTTAAACCAAGTGGTATTTCTTTTACTTCATCAAAAGGAGGAACTAAAAGATCAAACTCCATGGCATATAACAAACATGACTCTACCAAACGTGTCTGATTGACACCGTTAAATTCCGCATTTTCAAAGTCATTATAAAGGAAACCAAGCTGACGTTTTCCTTCTACGAAATAGTGATTGTCCTTATTAATGAACACCCTACCAATTAAGTAACCTACATCATACAAACGATTAAAGCGGAAAGAATCCAAGAGGAAATTATAAATCTTAATTATTGAACAATAAGAACGAGAGCGATCATCTTTAACATACTTCAAATTATGGACAAAATGAGAATCATCAAACATAAACATATCTGTATGCAAAGAGAAAATAATCACTTCGCCACAGAAAAAGAGTTGTAACTCAAAATCGCCATTCAACTTATAACTAAGAAAATCCTTCGTAGCTGGTTGCTTATTGATTTCAGTTACAAATTCTATGATACGTTCCTTGAAAGAATCAAACTGAACACGTGCGTTATTAATAATCATTTCACGTGTTTGATGTTTTTCATTCAACAATTGAGCAATTTCAGAGAGTTCCATAAGCTGTGTATATACGGTTGATAATAGGTGTATAAACTGTGGATTACAACTGAGTAACCAACACTAATATTTTCAAAAGTAGTGTTTGAATGAATAGCTACTAATAAGTAGTGATTTATAAGATTGAAATCAACATAAAAAACACTCGTTAGTGTAAAAATTTGTCGTGTCCACTATACACAAACAAGGTTATCCACTAGAGTTAATAAGTAGGCTAAGTATCGATAAATGCGATATTGGAAATAAACACCCAAAAAAATAACATGTGGGTAAACGGAAAAATGAATTCAAAACCCCCTTTTAAAAAAAACTTATTCTACATTTCCACAGCATAATAATAATGATAAGTATAATTATATAATAATAGTAATTATCAATTACGATGTGCAGAAGGACAAAAATTTTGGAAAGGGCAAGAGGGGCAGAGGGGGCTGCGGGCGAGGCACGTGTAACGACCGTGTAAAATCAACCAATGATGTGCAAAAGGTATTTTGTCTGTGGGAATGTGTTTGTATAATTCTAATTCCACCGCTTTAGGGCTGGTTTTTGTTTTAGCCACTAAACCTAAACGGTGGCTTACCCGAAAGACATGCGTATCCACAGCCATGGTATTTTGATTGTAAAGCACCGAAAGGAGCACATTGGCGGTCTTTCTACCTACACCGGGTAGTTGGATAAGGTCCTCTAAATTATCGGGGATTGTAGCGTTAAATTTACTTACCAGCATTTCTGCCATTCCAATTAAGTGTTTGGCTTTATTATTTGGGTAAGAAATGGATCGAATTAGTTGAAAAACTTCTTCAAAAGTAGCTTTAGCTAATAATTCGGGAGTAGGGAATTTTTTAAAAAGGGTTGGCGTCACCAGATTAACGCGTTTATCAGTGCACTGAGCAGAAAGACTAACAGCAACGACAAGTTCAAAACCGTTGGTATAGAATAGTTCTGTTTCTGGAGCTGGATTATGTTTTTCGAAGTAATCAAGGATAAACGTGTAACGTTCTTTTTTTGTCATAGGGCTAATTTATCAAACAACTTACTATACGCTAAGATAGCTTGTTCTGTTTGTTTTTTGATATTAGCTTTTTGAGGAAGAACAGGTTGAAAAGAATTTTTTTGAAAGCCGTTAAAACAGTATTTCAAGAATAGTTGGTGGTAAAATTCAAGCATAGGCGGGGATGGTGGTTTAATTAATAAACGCTTCACCCTATACTTTTATTTTGTCATAGCTCTAATTTTTTTTCGAGCATCATTTTGTGCAGATTTTTTAATGCGTATCTCATTCTACCTAAGCAAGTATTAATGTTAATACCTGTTTTATAAGCTATCTCTTGATAACTCATTTGCTCAAAATGGCGGAGATAAAGCACAACCTTTTGTTCTTCGTCTAACTTATTGAGTAATTGATGCATGGTGCTGGTGCATTCACGACTAATCAACTGATTTTCAACACTGCTGTTTAAATCAATATCCTTTTTTAAAAAGATATGCTCGTTTTCCACATAATTAATCCGCTTACGTTGAATATTCCTAAAATGGTCCATACACGCATTATTGGCGATACGTAATGCCCAATTTATAAATTTCCCTTTTTCATCGTAATTCCCTTTTTTGACATTATCGATGATTTTCATGAAGCATTCTTGGAAAACATCGTTACAAATATCTTCGTCGCCTATTTTTGCGAAAATGCTAAAAAAGATTTTGTCTTTGTGACGATGGTACAAAATTTCAAAACAGCTTTCCTGGCCATTTTGGTAAAGGGCAATCAATTCCTGATCACTTAGTGTTTGCATACTAATTGTTTTGAGGTTAATAAAAAAACTAAGTGTATCGAAGGATCGATAGAAGGCCGTTTAAGTAAAAAAACTGAGTTGTTTATAAATACTCAGATAATGTGGAAAAACTTGGTATTTGCGACGGCTTTTATTATTTTTGAAAAATAGTGTATGTGCTAATATAGCAATACCTAATGAAATTACAAAACCTTCTTTAAACTATGAAAAAAGGGCTACTCTTTTTTTTAGCGATTTCTTTGTTTACTATTGCGTCCTTAAAAGCGCAAAACTATTATTGTCCTGGTAATATTCCTCCGACGTGTACAGGTTCATCTGGTGATTTTATCAATAGTGTGCAATTAGGTACGATTAATAATACGAATACAGGTCCTGCTGCTGGTATTCCGTATTATAACAATTATACAAACCTATCAACTTTGTTAGTGCCAGGTGTTACCTATACTTTAACCTTGCAATGCGGTACTTGGTCGAGTCCATCCAGTAACATGGCAGCATGGATTGATTTTAATCATAATTCCCTTTTTGATCCGGCTGAATTATTAGGTACTATCCAAAATATGACAACTTTACAAACTAGCACAATTGTATTTACTGTTCCTTTAAATGCAGTACCAGGTAATACTGTAATGCGAGTTCGTGAAATTTACAATACCACTACCTTCGATCCATGTGCATCGTATGGTTTCGGTGAAACAGAAGATTATGGAATTTTTATTCCAGCGGCAACACCTTACGATGTTGCGATGTTTAATTTAGTATCACCGCAGAACAGTTGTAATTTAGGCACTGCTGAAACAATTGTAGCAAATGTTTTCAATGCTGGTACGGATACTATTTTTCAATTCACCGTTGGATTCGATATTAATAACGGTTTTTCCACAGGTTCAGCTAACGTAGTTGCAACTATTCTTCCTTTATCAGGTTATACAGTAAGTATTCCAGCTCCTGCGAATTTTAGTTCGATTGGAAATAACAACGTTGTTTTATGGGCAACAACACCAGGAGATACTTTACCGCAAGACGATACTGCTTTTGCTACTGTTATTCATTATCCAACTATTTCAACTTTCCCTTGGTTAGAAGATTTTGAATCAGCGACACCACCATGGATAGTTTCTAACGGAGCGTGGAGCATCGTTAATAATTTAGGATTTCCAAATATCCCAGCACATGGAGGTACACAAATGGCTGGTGCAGTGAATGGAAGTTCAGGTGACTTAATTAGTCCATGTTTGGATTTTACCACCTTGAAAAATCCAGCGATGAAATTCTATTTCAATCAGTATACTCCTTTTGGTAGTAATTATATTTTGGTTTATGGATCTAATAACGGAGGCGTAAGCTATACACAGTTAGATTCAATTGATTTATATAATTCAAACTACGGATCATATCCTGGAGGATGGAAACAGTTTCAGGTTTGTTTAGGACAGTATGCACATCAATCAAATATTTCTTTAAAATTTTTAGGAACACCAGGCTTTTATGATTTAGGTATTGATGACGTTTTGATTTTTGATGCAGTAGATACTGCGAGTATCACTTCTGGTCCGACCGTATTATGTGGTATGGGAAATACTACCGTTCAGATTAATAATACGAGTATGAACTACGCGTATTTTGTAGCGAACGCACAATATCAAAACGTTTCTGGAAATCCGGTTTGGGGTAATGGTTCAACTTTAACTTTTGCAGTAACAGGTTTGATGGTGACTGATACATTGCATGTTGGCTTTGTGGATTCTATTGAACATGGTAACTGTTCTAGTTTTTCAGATAGTTCTGTAATTATTACTGTTTATCCAATGACAGTTGCGAATGCGGGTAATGATACATCATTCTGTACAGGTGGATCGGTGGTGCTTTCAGGAACGGGTGGACTATATTATAACTGGACACCATCCGTAGGTTTGAGTGCTACTAATACTGCTAACCCGGTTGCTAATCCAGTGAACACTACTACTTATATTTTGCAAACGACCAATCAAGGAGGTTGTGCTTCGTTTGATACGGTGGTGATATATCCATACACGAATCCAATTGTAAATGCTGGTCCGAATACTTCGGTATGTGGAGCGAATATTGCTAATATAGGAGGAGCGCCTACCGCGAGCGGAGGTTCTGGTATTTATACTACCTATTCATGGACACCAAGCAATGGATTAAGTGCAGCGAATATTGCGAATCCGAGTGCGAACCCAAGTAGTGCCACTACTTATACGGTTACAGTTACTGATTCACACGGTTGTTTCGCGAGTGATAATGTGATTGTGAAAGTTGACCCAGTATTAAACAGTTTTATGAATATTTCTCCGATTACTTGTAATAATGCAAATAACGGAAGTGCTAGTGTGAGCGTATCAGGAGGAACTGCGCCTTATACGTATCAATGGTCGACTACTCCGATTGGTACGAATACAGGTATTATTAATGCGACAGCTAATACTTACTATGTAAATATTACAGACTTTTTAGGATGTACGATTCAAAATACAGTGAGCTTCATCAATCCTGCTCCTATCTCCTTAACGTTAAGCACAGTGAATACTAGTTGTGGTTTATGTAATGGAATGTTGATTGTGAATCCAGTAGGAGGATCTGGAAATTACACGTTTGGAACAAGTCCGTTTTTAAGTCTTTTGATGGATACTGCTAAGAATGTTTGTAATGGAACCTACAATGTAACAGTTACTGATGGAAACGGATGTTCTGGATCTTCTTCTGCAACGATTACTGGACCGGGAGGTTCTACTTCTTTTGGAGTTAGTGCGGGTAATAACGCAACAGTATGTTTGGGTTATTCAGCAGAAATAGGAGGAACACCAACTATGTTTGGAGCTTCTGCGCCTTATACTTACACATGGGTTCCTGCAACGGGATTGAATTCTGCTAGCTCAAGTAATCCTTTGGCAACGCCAACTACAACTACCACTTATGTGGTGACAGCTATAGATGCAATGGGTTGTACAAAAACAGATACTGTTGTGGTTACGGTAAATCCTAAGCCGAATGCTAATGCAGGATCTAATGTCTCTTATTGTTATGGAATGGCGGGTTCTATAGGAACTGCTCCTGTTTCAGGATATACTTATTCATGGGCACCAATCACAGGTTTGTCATCAGCTAATATTGCCAACCCAACAGTGAATG
Source organism: Chitinophagales bacterium (assembly GCA_026461075.1). GTDB lineage: Bacteria > Bacteroidota > Bacteroidia > Chitinophagales > CAIODY01 > JAHEYX01. The sequence continues at coordinate 6,733 of JAPJNH010000095.1, read as the reverse complement.
TAATGACTTCCGAAATGTATACGTTAACAGTAACAGATGCGAACGGATGTTTTGATAAAGATTCTGTACAAGTAAATATGTTGCCATTACCGCAAGTATCTGCAGGCTCAGATGTGATTATTGCATTAGGTAATTCAACGACCTTAAATGGTTCGGGAGCTTTATCTTATCTATGGACACCATCTACAGGCTTGTCTAGCACTACTACTGCAACCACTACAGCTAGTCCAACGGTGACCAGTACTTATGTGTTGACAGGTACAGATGCAAATGGCTGTGTAGATAATGATCAGGTAATTGTCTTTGTATATGATGCAACAGGCATTAGCGAATTTGCAAAAGACATCAACTTAAAAGTATTCCCTAATCCATTCGAGCAAGAATTACGTATTCAGTTCTCTTTGATGAAGTCGGATAAATTGCACATCCGTTTATTTGATATGAGCGGTAAAGTGGTGAAGGATATGGGTGAGGAAAAATTGTCTAGCGGTAATCAAGAGTTGTTGATTAACACGAATGAACTTATTGCCGGCACTTATTTATTAATGATAGAAGGCACTGAAGGTGTTGATATCAAGCGTGTGATTAAGCAATAATAGAATTAGTATAAAAAGAGAAAACCCTCCTCTTCAGAAATGAAAGGAGGGTTTTTTATTAATTGTTGCTAAAGGCTTTTACCCAACGGTGGAAGTTGCGCACTTTAGCCATATCACAAACAAGGTCGTTTCTAGAATGATTTTTGATTTCAAAATGATTGGTAGTTGTATTTTTTAATTGTTCTAAAGCGACAAAAGTGCGAGAGAAAAAGAACCATTGAAAATCTAAAAAGCGTTTTCTATTTTTCTCTGGAAGGCTCTGACAGAGCTGTTTTAACTTCTCCCACTCCAGTAAATAGTGTTGTTCCAAAGTTGCAATTGAAGTTGCCTTAGTGGCTATGGTATAGATTCCCGAATGATAATCCATCCACATGTCGAAAATATCATCTGTGAATTGAATGAGTAAACCACATTGTAGTATGATTAGCTTGGCTTGTGCCTCGTCCAATAAATTCAATATTTCTCCAAACAACAAACACGACTTTTCACATTTGTCCATTGATGCGATGAAAATGGAATTCGTGTCGCTATTCGGATCGCTTTGAATTTTTACTGCGTGTTGTTGAGCCTGGTAAACTTGATAGGCTAGATCTACAAAGGTTTCTGGATGCGCCAGTAGTGGTTTAATAGCAAGCAGTAGTTCGAATAATAAAATCGATTTCGGGTGTTTGGGTTGATAGTTTTCGCGGAGTTGAAAAAAGGCTTCTAATTCTTCAGGGCTACTAAAATTTTCATCGAAGAAGTCGTCGAACAAGGGTGTTGCTGTTGCAAATAGCGACATGGTCAATCGTTCCTTTCGATTCATTTTTTCTCCTCTTAATAGCGCAAAGCCATTCCCTTGCATGACAGGAATAAATACCCCAAAAAACAATAGTCTCTTTAATTCTTTTTTAGACGAGCTTTCAGGAAAACGAGCAGACCATTTTTTTATAATAGGCTTTATGTTTTTAATATAAAAAAAATATTGTTGGACTAGTGGTCCAGACAAGGGCAGCAGATGAGCGAAGAAGCGGCAATAAGCAATAAGCGATTTTCGCATGAATTATTTTCCTTTACCCTGAAAAATAATCAAAAAGGTGTAGATTATAATTTTAAAATCAAGTGCGAGCGACATATTCTCGATATAGAGGATATCGTACTTCATACGTTCTACCATTTGATTCACATCGCTGGCATAGCCAAACTTAACCATTCCCCACGAGGTAAGACCGGGTTGTACTTTTTGTAAATGGATATAAGCAGGATTAATTTTAACGATTTGATTAATAAAATGTTGACGTTCTGGTCGTGGACCGACTAAGCTCATGTCGCCTTTTAGAATATTATAAAACTGCGGCAACTCATCCAGACGCCATTTGCGCATGATTCGCCCCCATGGTGTGATACGTGGATCGTTTTCTGACGAAAGCGCTGGTCCGTTTTTCTCTGCATCAGTAAACATCGACCTGAACTTATAAATTCTAAATAGCTTTCCGTTTTTACCGACTCTCTCTTGTGAATAGATAATTGGTCCTTTTGAAGAAAACCGCACGCGCAATGCGGTGAAAAGTAATAATGGAGAAATTGCGATAAGGGCTAAGCTTGCTACGACAATATCAAATACACGTTTAATTTTCTTTTGCCATAAGGGCATTAGTTCTGGATTAACCCCGATAAGCACCGCTCCGAGCACGTGATTCATTTTTACACTACCGCTTAATATATCATAGAAGTCGGGGATAATATGAATATTGACTTTCTGATCAGCGAGCGAGTTGATCAAATAATTTAGTTTGTCGTGATCACGTGTTTCAACGGCAATGATTACTTCCTCAATTTGGTATTGTTGAATAATTTCTTTGATCGCATTACGATGTCCTAAGTTGGGAAGGTATTTACTTAATCCATTTGTTCCATTTTCTTCTGTATAAATAAACCCGCAAAAGTCGTACCCTAAGGATTTTTCACGATCATTAATCTCTTTATAAATATCAATTGCGCGCTGGTCGCCACCTAGGATAAGCGTTTTAAAACCAACGCGACGATTTACTAAATGTTTTTTAGCGATGACCAAAAGAATGTATCGACCGAAAAATATAATTAAGAAGGAGCAGATGAATAATAAAATAAAAGCGGTCAGGTATGATTTAGAGCTAGGAACTTTATCATCGAGAATAATTGAAAAGAAGAGGACAATTGAACCGAACGCCGTTATGGAAATTGTCTTAAACAATTCATTTAGTCGCGACTTACGATAAATATCTTCGTAAGAACCTAACAAAGCAAAAATGGCGCACCAGGCTGCAGGAATAAAAGCAAGTCCGAAGGCTAGCTGCGGATCTTTCAAACTATAAAAAGCCTGTGTATAGCTATATCCTTCAATTACACTTTTTCTTAAAAAGAAGAAGCTGGTCCAGGCAACAATTGCCGAGAGCCAATCACTAAGTAGATAACTATATTTAGGTAAACGCAACTTCACTTAACGGGTAATAAACTTGATATTATCAAAACGTATATAAGCGGTACTTCCGTCCACGCTTTTAGTTGCTTTGAAAATGATTTGATAATTAGTAGCTCTTAACGAAGCGAAGGGCTCAGTGAAGTCGATGTAAATTTTATTCCAATACTTTTTAGCATTCAGTGTTACATAGTCGTGTGACACAGCTACGCCATTCACATCTGCGACAAAGCTGATAGTAAAAGGAATATCGTTTTTATAATCCATCTCCATATAGAGTGGCGTACCATCTGTTGGAACGATCAAAGCTGTATTTGTTTTGATAATCATTCTTGGCTTGGAGTCGCTCAGCTTAACCATACCCGATGTTGTTCCTGAAAATACAATAGCTGTGTCTGCAGTGTTAACGCGGACAATACCTGTGTCGCCACCATAATTGGATAGAGAACATCCTTTTTCAAAATCTTCCATCCAATTAAATTTCAATCCGCTGATATATTGCGTGGAAGGATGAAGTGTAATCGTGTCTAGAGGTATTAGTGTTAGGGTATCTTTAAAGGAAATGTAATTATCGTAAGCCGCGCGTTTGTCGGGAATGCCGTTGCGCATGATGCCAGGACTCACCAAAATATGTGTTGGTCCGTCGGCGATCACTGGAATAGTACAAGGTAATTGATACACGCCTACAGCTTGTTCGTTGATATAAATCCAGGCGTCGGTGATTTTAGCGGTAGCGCTTCCTTCGGTAGAAGGGTCGCACGAGAAGCTAAATTTATCGATATGAATATATACAGGTTTGGCAGAGGGTTTTACGCAAGCCCAGATGGTGATGCAGAAAAATACTGCGATTAAGAGTAGTGGCGAAAAACGTTTTCTCATACCTTGATTTATAATAAACGCGCCAGTAGCGCATATTATTGTGCGAACGGGATTATTTTTTTTGCTTTTGTACGATTTGCTCATAGATTTCAGAGGCGACCAAAAGAGCGTTGTAGCCATCTTCAAAACTTACGGCGCAAGGGATGTCTTGTTCGATAGCATCTCGGAACATTGACAATTCGGTACGTATAGCATTTGAATCGACCACATTTGGTGCTTCGAAGTGAATATAGCGTGTCGCTTGATTAGGAATCTCTAATGGAATCGCCCAATCATTTTCTTGAGCGGTATCACTTAGGCGACAGATTTCACTTTTCTTTTCTAGGAAGTCCACACCGATATAAGCATCTTTTTGGAAGAAGCGTATTTTACGCATTTTCTTAAGCGCCATTCGCGATGCGGTGATATTAGCTACACAACCGTTTTCAAATTCTAGTCTTGCGTTAGCTATGTCAAGCGATTCACTGACTACAGCTACGCCGCTTGCTGCTACGCTCGTGACCTTCGATTTCACCACACTTAAGATGATATCGATATCGTGAATCATAAGATCTAAAATAACAGAGACATCGGTCCCGCGCGGGTTAAACTGCGCTAGACGATGACATTCTATAAAAAGAGGTTGTAGCGAGTAGTCTTTAATGGATAAAAAGCCAGGGTTGAAACGCTCTACGTGACCTACTTGCCCTTTTACACCCGCTTCCTGCACGAGCTGTAACAGATGTTGTGCTTCTTGCAGACTATGTGTAATAGGCTTTTCAATAAAAACATGTTTTTTGTGTTGGAGTGCTAGGCAAGCCAATTCGTAGTGTGCGGATGTGGTGCTCACGATATCAATAGCGTCTGCAACTTGGATTAATTCTTCTACACTACTGAATCGTGTAATACCCATTTCAATCGCCTTGTTAGCGTTTTCATCAAAAGGGTCGAAAAAGCCGACTACCTCTACGCGTTCGATTTGAAGCCATTGCTGAAGGTGAATGCGGCCGAGATGACCGACACCAATAATTCCCACTTTCATGTTCATCTTGCTAAGATAAAAAACGGAAAGCGTAATTTATTAATAAAGGGTGAATGGCTGAAATCTTTCGGAGAACCTTTTTGCCTATGAATTGGTTTTACTTGTTCTTTATGCTTTATTTTGTTGTTACAAATTAACTGACTATGTCAACAGCTGTTGCGATTGATCCACGATTGGATCTGTTTGAGGAAATTGCTCGTTTAAAAAAGGAGAAGAACGCTGTTATTTTAGCGCATTATTATCAGGATGCTGATATTCAGGATATCGCAGACTTTATAGGCGATTCTTTACAGCTGTCACAAGAGGCGGCCAAGACGAATGCTTCTATCATCTTATTTGCGGGTGTGCATTTTATGGCGGAGACCGCAAAAATTATATCCCCTAGCAAGAAGGTGATTTTACCGGATATGGCGGCGGGTTGCTCATTGGCGGATAGCTGTCCACCAGCGGCTTTCAAAGCTTTTAAGGATAAGCACCCGGATCATGTAGTGGTGAGTTATATTAACTGCAGTGCGGCGATTAAAGCGTTGACGGATATTGTTTGTACTTCGAGCAATGCGGAGAAAATAATTGAAAGCATTCCAACGGATAAGAAAATAATCTTCGCGCCAGATCGTAATCTAGGCGCTTATTTGAAGAAGAAAACGGGCAGAGACATGGTATTGTGGGATGGAGCCTGTATGGTACACGAGATTTTCTCTTTAGAGAAGTTGTTACGATTGAAAGAGCGTTATCCAGAAGCGGATGTATTGGCACATCCAGAGTGTGAGGCGGCGATTTTAGACCATGCTGATTTTATCGGCAGTACGACGGCGATTTTGAATTATGCGTTGCAATCAACTAAACAACAATTCATCGTTGTAACGGAGTCGGGTATTTTGCATCAGATGAAGAAGGCCGCTCCAGAGAAGGAGTTTATACCAGCGCCTCCGAATGCTAATTGTGCGTGTAACGACTGTCCGCACATGAAACTGAACACCTTGGAGAAGATCTACCTTTGCTTGCGTGACGAAAGTCCGGAAATTATTCTAGATGAAAAGTTGCGCCTAGAGGCTTCGGCTTCCATTGAGCGCATGTTGGCCATTAGCAAATAAGGGAATATTAAATTTAACATGATATTAGGGATTGTCGAGTGGCAACTTGGCAATCCCTTCTTAATTTCATTATCGGAAATATGAAAGCAAAGACGATACGCATTCTAGTGATTTTTGGTACCATCAGCATAATAGGCTTGGTGGCGACGCAGATATTTTGGTTGCGCAATGCGATTGCTTTGCACGATCGGCAGTTTAATCATAATGTCCAGTCGGCTTTGTTACGCGTGGTGAATCAGGTGATGTATTATAGCGGCGACACGACTCGTCTAACGGAGCCGGTGGTGGAGATGGAGAATGATTTTTATCTAGTGCCTTTAACGGATCATGTGAATGCTGCTTTCTTGGAAGATTTGTTAAAGAAGCAGTTTGCGATACACCATCTCGACATGGACTTTGAGTATAGCTTATTCGATTGTAATACGAATAACTTAACCTATGCACATTATGTTGCGTTTGATAAAAAACAACAAGAGTATTATCATATCAATGTGGCGCAAATGCAGACGCATACGGTGTTTCCGATGGTGAATAAGGATCAATATTATTTTATTGTTCACTTCCCTAAGAAGCGCCAGGTGGTAGTAGGACAGTTAGGCTTTTGGTTTATATCTTCCTTTATGTTATTGTGTGTGGTTTTGTTTTTTGCCTATGCGATGTTTGTGATTTTAAAGCAGAAACGTTTGAGTGAGATTCAAACAGATTT
>JAPJNH010000094.1 GCA_026461075.1 Chitinophagales bacterium | reverse complement strand
CCTTGAAAAGCTTGTCCGGATTGATGTCCTATAAACACGTTATTATTATCGGTATTCGAAAGAGCAGCAAGTGAATACCCACTTTGCATACCTATTAATACATTGTTTTGGGTATTCTTAGCACTTGTGCCTGCTTGAAAACCAAGCATAACATTATTGGAAGATGCATTCATCTGACTGCCTGCAAATGCACCTAGTAATGTGTTTTGAAAAGAACTGCCTATACTGCTTGAAGTATTTCCTGATAAAGTTGCATAACCAATTGCAGTATTTAAGGAACCAGAGATATTCGACGCTCCAGAACTAACGCCAGTAAATACATTTGCATAGCCAGCACGATTAAAACGACCCGCATTACCACCTAAAAAGGTGTTTAATGAGGCTGTATCATTATTTAGTCCCGCTAAAATACCAACAAACGTATTTACAGCTCCTTTATTAACCAGTCCAGTCTTAAATCCAAAGAAGCAATTATCGTTATTCACATTTTGTTCGCCTGAAAAACTTCCTACAAACGTATTTGATTGTGTGGGAAAGTTTGAATTTCCACTAGCTGCATAGCCAACAAAAGTGTTAAATAGCATTGCTTGTAAGGCTGTTCCATAGTTTAAGGTACCTGCATTTGTACCTAAAAATGTATTCGCGCTATCTTTTAGGTTGATTAGACCTAAACTCGTACCAGCACCATAGCCAAACATACTATTGCGAAAGCCTGGTTGCAGCAAACTATTATTAGTTATCCCAACAAAGGTATTTCTTGAATTTCCACCTGCGGGGGCTGGTAAAACAAAGGAATATCTCCCCAAATGCATTATCCCGCGTATTGAATTCTTATAATCTATATCCCCATTGGTCGTGAAATCAAAAATGGGAGAACCATTCGTGATAACGTTTACATCATATGAATTTAAACTCCCGAATTTTTGATTTGAAGCGGAAAGCGTGTTTCCTCCAACAAACCACTGTGCATTAACATCATAAAACTGAAATAAGAAAAGTATAGAAGCGATACTAAGTTTAATTTTATTCATAGCGTATATATTTAAGTGATTTTGTTTTTAAATTATTTTGGACAGTTATATATAATATCTGACTAACAGATACTAATGTTTGCAAATCAATTTCAAGCAATTCAGATATCCCTGATCCTTTGGATAAAATTGCCCCCATTTCATTATAAATAATATAGTTACAAGAGCGCAAATTGTTTTGAATAAATAGTGTATTGTATTTTATATAAGCGAGAATAGAATTGTCATTTTCCTGTTCATTAACGCTCAATAATGTATCTTTTTCAACAACTGAAATATCGTCAAAAAAATAGTATCCAGCACCCTCGCTTGAAGCCAAAACACTTGGTAGATAAGATATTCCAGTTTGAATATAAAAAGTATCAACAACGATATCAGAGCCAAAACTGCCTAATAACATGTAAGTATATGAAGAGTCCGCTTTAAAAACACTTGAAACTTCTACCCAATTGGTGTCAAATAATTGCTTTGAAGGTTTTATATGTGGTATAACATTCAATGATGGCACTGTATCATACATATTACTGTGTGTGTAATCTTGGTATCTATTATTGGTGAACCTAATACCAATATTAGAAGACGCATAAGAGGGTACATAATAACCCATACTAGTATTGTACCAACTAAAAAAAGCTGTTTTAAATGAAACTTTATAATAGTGGTTTAATTGAAGAGGGTGTTTCAACTTACACTGAATCTGTTCCCGAAAATTATTAGTTCCAAGATTAGAATTGATAAATGAATAACAACCTGCATATTTCATCCCTTCGAATGGTATTAGATTATACGTCATACAATTATATGGCTGTTTATAAAGTTGCATAAGCCCAACATTAAATGTATCAAGACAGATACTTGCTGAATCGGCGAAATAATCAATTGAGTTTAATGCAGGCCACCAGCCTACCATATGACTCGTATTCCAATACCCCCCCCCTCCCCAACTTATACATGAAGTATCTATCACCTCAAAACTTGGGTTAGGTACTAAATTTTGCTGGGCCTGCACGGCTCGCGTAAAAAGAAGGGTGAAGATTAGTAAGTAGAAATGTTTCATAATGCTATCACATTTGATTTATTGTAAATATACTATATATTTTAAGGCATTAAGCGTATTTATGTAAAATAATTTCATTATGCATAGATATGAACAACAACAACAATTAAGTTACTTACTAGCTACATAAGGCACACGCTCATTCATCGCCAACTCCGTCAATTTTCCGGTGAAGGTAGAGGGCACTATTTCTATCTAAAACTCCTTAAAAAACAAAAGCCCTTCTAACAATGCTAGAAGGGCTTTTTTATAAGATCTAATAATTACTTGCCAGCTAATGCTGCAGCCATTGTTTTACCAATATCCGCTGGAGAATCAACAACGTGGATACCGCATTCGCGCATGATTTGCATCTTCGCTGCAGCTGTATCTTCGCTACCGCCGATGATCGCACCAGCATGACCCATACGACGACCTGGAGGGGCTGTCTGGCCAGCGATGAAACCAACAACAGGCTTCGTACCATTTTCTTTAATCCAACGAGCTGCTTCAGCTTCCATACCACCACCGATTTCACCAATCATAACGATACCTTTTGTTTCAGGATCGTTCATCAATAATTCAACCGCTTCACGTGTAGTCGTACCGATGATAGGATCGCCTCCGATACCAATCGCAGTCGTTACACCTAAACCAGCCTTCGCCACTTGATCCGCAGCTTCGTATGTTAAAGTACCACTCTTAGAAACGATTCCTACAGAACCTTTCTTGAAGATGAAACCAGGCATGATACCTACTTTCGCTTCTTCAGCAGTGATAACACCCGGACAGTTTGGTCCGATCAAACGTGTATTTTTTCCTACTAAGTAGTTTTTAGCTTTAACCATGTCTTGTACTGGAATTCCTTCCGTAATACAAACCACTAATTCGATACCCGCATCCGCTGCTTCCATGATACCATCTGCAGCAAATAATGGTGGAACGAAAATCAAAGACACGTTAGCACCCGTTGCTTTAACGGCGTCAGCTACGGTATTGAATACCGGACGGTCTAAATGCATCGTACCTCCTTTACCAGGCGTAACACCACCTACTAGGTTGGTACCATATGCAATACATTGTTCTGCGTGGAAGGTACCTTCTTTTCCGGTAAAACCTTGCACGATTAATTTCGTGTTCTTGTTAACTAAAACTGACATAGACGTGCGCTTTAAATTTAGCAGGGCAAATTAACGAAAAAAAGATGGTTTTTTTTGAAATTTCTCGACTTAGAATTGAACTTGGAAGCAAGCCTTCACTCCCAAAGGAGCCGCGTATGGATATAACTGCTTATCTAAGTAATTCAGACGCCATACAAAGTCGATACGGAACACCTTAAAAATGTTCTCTATTCCCGTCCCAACCTCCATATATGGCACTTTGCTCGGTATCTCGAATGGATTCGTTTTTCCGGCAGCTAGACGATCGCTATAGCCATTATAAATTTTATTCTTCTCACTCATCTCGCCCCAAACAGATTTAAACTCCGCAAAGGTACGCCAGTGTAGCTTTTTCATAGCAGGGACAAAATCAAAAGGGAAACCACCAAATTGCTCACGCGCCTTCACCATCACAAATTTATCCGCGATAAACTCATAACGATTCATATTATTAAAAGCATAGGGATCGCAATAGTAAGTATCATTCCCTGGCAAAACACCTAACAACATCACCGGTAAGGCGTCTCTGTTTAAAATCTGTTGCGCAATGACGGTATAGCTAAAAGTCCCTAAGAAACCTGTTCTAAAATTATCATCCACCCGCAAGCGTAATTTTTGATAGCTGAAATCACTGCCCAAGACCCCTTTCACGCTTTGGTGCCATTCGAAAGAAAGTATGGGATAATCAGAGCCTACACTCGTACGTAAAAACTGACCGCTCAAAAACTTCTCTTGATAGGCCACACGAGTATAGTAGGCAAATTCGCTCGTATTATAGGTAGGGTAGTTCAAGCCACCCACTTCCGCCATCGCACGCTCGTTGAAATAGGGATGTATAATATTGTTGCTGAACTCAATTTTATTGCTCCAGCCAAAAGGCATCTCTAAATAAATGCTTCCTTGCAATAATTGTTGGTTCGTCAATTTTGCAGGATAATCCACACGACGCATAAAGGCTCCGAAAATACTATTGTCGCCATACTGCTCCGGTAAGATATTGTACGTTACGACATCCTTCATATAACGCGAGCGAATCTCGACGCGTGGCTTGCGAATCGGAATATACAGTGCTTTGAAATCGTACTTGAAGGCTTTGTCTTGTGTGCCATACGCACCATAACCCGTCAACATCACCTTTTTAGAGAAAGAATTTGGCGTCTGCAAGCCCAATCCAAAACGATAACCCTCGACAATATTATTCGACCATAAATTATACCACGGTCCGATTTCAATATGTGGCGTAGGGAAGAATCCAGAACCGAGAGTGGTGACGATATTGGAATAGAATTTATAAGCCGGCAAGGTCTGAATGGTATCAATCATCTTATAAATCTGCAATTCATTCTTGCTCAATTTTTCCGGACGAAGATTATTCCAAGAAGAGTCGGCTACGAGATAGGCATTATCCGCTACTACGATATCCAGCTGATCTTTAAATACGGTGTCGATGCGCGCATTATTAGGAAGAATGTTTTGATAGGTAGTTGTTTTACGTGCTATCAAGCCTGGGCGCTGTCCTTTTTTCGGAGAGATGAAGTCGACGATTATTTTATCCTTCGAACACATCCACACCGAATCGGTGACAGGGATATAGTCTTGGTAGATACTCATGCGCGTAACGAAGTTGATATTCGCCCCTTCCGTCATCGTCATGCTAATACGTTTGATGGCCCACGTCGTATCGTTCACCCAAAAGTCGCCCATGAAGGTGTTTAAGCCACTACGTTTGGGTTGGAAGCTAATTTGATAGCATAGATGTCCATCGAAAAGCATGGTATCTTCGATATGATATTTATAGTAGAACAAGCCACCACTCGCTATCGGAGAGATGAAGTCGACCCCCAAAACATTCATTCTATTTTCGTAGATATTGATGTCTTGATACATGGTTCCCAAAAACTGACTGATACTTTCGTCTCCGCCACCAGCCATTCGTGAGGCAAGGATTACTTCTTTTTTAGCAGGCGGAAATTTGCGAGAATAGTATTTGCTCTTCGTCTCTGTCAGGTACATCGGCAAGTAGGGCTTCTCTTCCGAAGTAGAATCGATAAAATTATAAACGAAGGAAAAAGGCTTCACAAGGGCATTTGAACGAATGCCGGATTCTAAGTGATTGATATCAACTTCCAACTTATTATACACATCGTATTGATACGATTTCAATTTCTCTTTGTTGTTGCCCCGCTTATGCTCTTGAATTTTTTTAAACACAACGATTGCAGGATCTTCGCCGGCTACAATCACAGCCATCTTCAACATCACGTTCGAGCGATCTAGCGTGACGTTAATCGTTTGCTTCAATTCCTTTCCAATCGGGCGTTTGACAGAAGTATAGCCTACCGTAGAGAACAAAATACTGTCCGCTGGTTTATCAATCACCAAAATATAGGCGCCCTTCTCATCCGTCGAAGTACCCATCTCCGTTCCTGGAACATAAACACTGATATAGGGTAGAAGTTCCTCCGTATGCGCGTCTTTCACTACGCCACTAATCACTCGCTTTTGAGCAAAAGAGGATAAGGCACAAAAAAGGCAAATCGTAAAAACAAATAGACTCCTCACTGTTTTTATTTTGGTCGACGAAGATACCAAATTTTAAAAAAATAAATCTAGGCGAAGAAGATGTTATACAACAGCAATAAATTCAGACTGATGATAATAGTCGCAACGATCCAGGAGATAATTTGCCAGAACCTAGAAATAGCAAAGACGCCCATTCGCTTTTTACTGCTGACGAAGATGATTAGCGGGACGATGGCAAAGCCTAATTGCATACTTAATACCACCTGACTGCCTATCAGAAGTTCGTTGATAGCACTTTCGCCAAACCATAGCAGCACTATTATCGCAGGCAAGATAGCGACGCTTCTTGTCAGCAAGCGACGAATCCACGGCTTCATTTTTAAATTCAAATAACCTTCCATCACTATCTGTCCGGCCAAGGTTCCTGTAACGGTACTACTCTGTCCGGCCGCGATTAGAGCAATAGCGAAGAGGATGGGTGCTAAGCTGCTACCTAAGAGGCGGTTGAGTAAGGAGTGCGCCTGTTCAATACTCGCGATATTCGACAAACCATTTTGATGGAAAGTAGAGGCCGCTAAAATCAATATCGCCGCGTTCACTAAAAACGCAAGGTTTAAGGCAATGACAGAGTCGATGAAATTAAAGCGTAGCGCTCTTTTAATGCCCGCTTCATCCTTATCAAATTTCCGTGTTTGCACGAGCGCGGTATGTAAGTATAAATTGTGCGGCATGACAGTTGCTCCCAAAATACCTATCGCGATAAATAGGGCAGAACCATTTAAAGAGCTAGGTACTAGGCCCCCTGCTACGGCATGTAAGTCTGGCTTCGCTAGCATCAGTTCCACTAAAAACGAAAAGCCAATAATGGCAACGAGTGTTATGATGAAAGCCTCCAAACGTCGTACGCCAAAGCGCTGCAAGGCTAATATCAAAAAGGTGTCTAACAAACTAATTAGGACACCCAGCAATAAACTAAATCCAAATAAAAGTTTGAGTCCGATCGCAAAACCGAGTACTTCTGCGAGATCACAGGCGATGATTGCTATCTGTGCTAAAACATAAAGTACCATATTAAGCGCCGCAGGAAAACTTTGACGAGAGGCTTTTGCCAAATCGACGCCCGTTACAATTCCTAATCGTGCAGCGAGGGACTGTAATAGAATCGCCATCAAATTACTCATCAACAAAACCCACAAAAGCTTATAACCAAAGGCACTGCCACCCGCGATATCCGTCGCCCAGTT
>JAPJNH010000093.1 GCA_026461075.1 Chitinophagales bacterium | reverse complement strand
CCATTACTATTAACAACATTCGCCGTATTGAAATTAATTTGATTGCTATCAATTAAGATATCATCATGAAAATCAATACTCATGCCATCGCAGTGTAATGTTTGCTGAAATTGTAAAGTAGTTGTCGCCATACCCATTGTCAATTGGTTATTAACGATCCTTAGTCCAAATACACTTTTAATAGTTGGTTTAAAATCTACTTCGGTATAAATGCCTACCAGATAGGCACTACAGGTATTCGACATGCTATAAGAACTAGCCTGCGTATTATCAAATATATTATTAGAAATATTCAAATCCGTAACACCACCCTTTACAAAAACTGCAGAAGACATCGTATCATTTCCAAAGGAATAAATAGCGTTTCCTGTTGCTGTGCTATAACCACCGAAATCATTTCCATCATCATACATTGAATAACTACCAACTAACAAAGCACCGATGTTCGGACCAATAATGGTATTACAATAAAATCGATTAAATGAATTAGCATCACTTGCACTCGTCAAGCTCATTCCTGTTTGTAAAGTATTTACTGTACCTCCTAAACGCGTTTTATTGAACAAATAAATGCCCACACTTTTGATATCAAGATTACCTGTGATAGTTTTACTCTGAAGACGAATAGTACAATGCTGTATCAAATTATGTTGACAACCGTCAAATGGCGAAGCAGCGTTTAATTTAAATAATCCGTAACCTACTTCGTTGGCTGTTGTGCGAGTGGTATTACTAGTGCTATCGCACAAATCAATTCCATCTATCGTTACATAATTACAACCTTCCAATGCCCAAATAACATCCGATAAGCCACCCAGTTTTCGTCCGGCATATTTACCCGGTGCAGCATAGATTAGCGGGTTATTCCCTACGCCACTCTTGACAAATTGTAAAGTAGAAGTACTATTCAAACTTGCATTTAAAATCGTAGAACCAAGCGCAAAACCTCCTGCAGGAGTCGTTTCAACGTAATTGGCAGGAACAGAAATAGTAACGCTTCCATTGATACCTTGTGTATTCAAATCACTAATAATCGATGCTAAATTGCTATAGGTCTGCGAAGGACCAATTAAATAAGTGCCGCTTAATTGAGCAAATAAGAGCCGTGGTAGCAGCCATATAATGACCAACGCAATAAACAGTCTTTTCATGTTTGAAACTTAAGGTTTTCCTAAATTAAGAATATTTATACTTTATTGCAAGTAATTAATCTTAACAAGGTCCACAACGCTTACTTAACCACTTTCTTTTTGGCAACAAGCTTTCCGCTCTTATCATAGAGCGATAAAATATAAATGCCATGCGACAGGCCTGATGTATTTAACATAGCGCTATCGCCATTATATTCTTGCGATAAAACTGTTTGTCCTAGGCAATTTATAAGTAGGATAGTTCCGGGCAAATTATTTTTAGTACCTACCTGCAATTCCCCTTCCATACACGAATTGCAATGCAATTCATTATCCATTTCTGTTTCAGAAATCCCTCCCCAGGTATACACATTGATCAGACTAATATTTTTAATCATCCATCCGTCGCCTACAGAAGCACTCGTATCACTCACAAAATGAAAGCGAAAGCGCGTGGTGTCGAAATCATTAAAACTCCAATTTCCTTTTGCCGGTATATACCACTGCAATTGCACCACAGATTGCTTCCATGCAGTATCTTGCTGATCATAGCCGCAAAGTCCGTTAAATAAAGTATCCTGCTCCCAATAGAAATTATCTGTTCCTCTATCCGGCGCACCATTTGTAAACCATTGTCCAACACGCGGAACGAGTGGATACCACATCGAATCCTTTGGACTAAAATACGTGATATAGCCTCCGCAATGACCTTTTAGTCCGTTCATTTTATGAATGAAAGAAAAGGTTGTCAAGCTATAGGAACCT
>JAPJNH010000092.1 GCA_026461075.1 Chitinophagales bacterium | reverse complement strand
TCCTAAGCCTGCAGTTAAAGCAGCCGTAAAGGTTGCTCCTAAACCTGCTGCCAAAGTTGTTGCGCCCAAGGCTGCACCTGCTAAGGTGGTTAAAGCTGCCCCGGTAGTAAAATCTGTCGTTCGTCCAGTTGAAAAGAAGATGGAACCTATTCCGGAATTGAATCTTCCTAAAAGAAAGAACGTAGGGCCAACACCAATTAAGCGTTCGACTGTTGATATTACACGTACTCGTTATTCTGATCAAGAATTGAAAGAGTTCAAAACTTTGATTTCTGATAAGTTAGAAAAGGCTAGAGCTGAATTGAAACAAATTCAATCTAACATTACTAAGGAAGATGAAAATGGTACTGCTGATACTGAAAACCGTTTTGGAGGTATGGAAGATGGCGCAGGTACTTTGGAACGTGAATACCTAAACCAAATGGCTACTCGTTTGGGAACTTATATTGGTCATTTGGAGAAAGCATTAATGCGTATCGAAAATAAGACCTACGGTATTTGTCGTGTTACAGGTAAGTTAATCGCGAAAGAGCGTTTACTTGCAGTGCCGCACGCAACCTTAAGCTTAGAAGCTAAGGAATTACAAAATTAATTTGTTTATTTTTTTTTGCCCTTCTCATCTTAGGATGGGAAGGGTTTTTTTTATGGAAAAATTATGATTTTTTCATCTTCCAAGTAGAAGGTCCTTAAAGGGATTATTTGTAACTTTAACTTCTTAAATTCATCGCATGTCACCGAAGTTTTTTTCTATCTATAGTATTGCAATGGGCGTTGTTATGTTTGGCGCTGGAATTTTTTGTTTAATCTATGCGCAGAAAATGGTTGACGACAAAACAAAAGCCCTCATTTTCGGTGGAGCTGTTACCTTATATGGAGCCTTTCGCATGTGGAGAGGTTATGTGATGCTTAAGCAGACAAAAAAAAGCAATGAGGAGGCATAATTTGTCCGAATTAATAATTAGCAGTTAATCAAAATCATTTTTAATGCGGGCATCTTATATATTTTCATTTATTGTTGCGCTTACTATCATCATCTCATCCTGTTCATCCAATGATACATCGGTGAGTCATCATAGTGATACACCTACTTCAGGTACGGTTACTATCTATGTAGATGAAACCTTTAAGCCAATCATGGATTCGGAAATATTTGTCTTTGAAGCGCTTTATAAGGATGCACACATAAAAGTAGTTTACGCTCCGGAGGCGGAGTGTATAAAAGCACTTTTGAATGATTCTGCCAAAGTGATTATTACGCCTCGTATGCTCACTGCACAGGAAGAAGATTATTTACACAAGATTAAATATTATCCTGCAACAGCGCATATTGCTACCGATGCGGTCGCTTTGATTCTAAATAGAAATAATCCAGATTCTACGTTCAGTGTGAATGTCTTAAAGGAAATATTGGGTGGTAAAGTTGCAAAGTGGAGTGATGTTTCTACAAGTAATGGAAGCGGTCCGATTACCGTAGTTTTCGATAATCCACAGAGTTCTAATGTGCGTTATATTCAAGATTCTGTTTTGAAGGGTGCAGCTCTGTCTAAGCAAGTATTTGCGGCTAAATCGAATCAAGAGGTTATTCAGTATGTAATGAAAACACCTGGATCAATCGGTATCATAGGAGTGAATTGGTGTAAAGAAGTAAATGATAGTAGTACCATTCATTTTAGTGATAAAATTAGAGTGGCTGGTTTATCTACTTTACGTAAAGAAGAAGGTGTTGATTATCCTCAGCCTTATCAAGCTTATATAGCATTGAAGATGTATCCATTCTCTCGTAGGATTTATTCCATCAATCGTGAGCCTTATTCCGGACTTGGTACAGGATTTGTATCTTTCTTGTCAAGCGATAAAGGGCAGCGAATAATTTTAAAAAGTGGTTTAGTCCCAGCTAACGCCCCCGTTCGAATTTTAAAAGTGTCAAAAAATACTAACTATTAATTTCAAGTATATGTTTTCCAAAATTGTAAGTCGAGTTTCATTATTAGCATCCTTGCTTATTATTAGCATTGTTGCTGTACAAGGACAAACTTTAGAAGCAGGTATTAAATCCTATGAAAATGGGAATTATGCTAGTGCTCGTTCTGTTTTCCACGCATTGGTTACTAATGCAGAACCGAACGCTACGCATTGGTTTTGGTATGGAGAAGCTTTGTTTGCTGATGAGCGTTTTGACTCTGCACGTATTGCTTATTCTCAAGCAATTACAATAGCGCCAAAGGATGCCCATGCTTACGTTGGTTTGGGTAAATGTAATTTGCGTGATGGCCGTAAGGAGGATGCCAAACTTAACTTTGATAAAGCATTAGATTTGGTTAGTGGCAAGGAAACTGAAATTAAAATCCTTGTAGCCTACGCTTATATCAGCGCAGATAAAAATTCTGACCCGAATGCAGCAATGGATATCTTAGGTAAAGCACAAGCAGTTGCAAAGCCTAATTCACCGGCTATGGCTAAAGTGTTTGAAGCTTTAGGAGATGTTGCGGATAAGAAAATGGAAAGCGGTGATGCCATGAATAACTATGAACAATCTTTGCGTATTAACCGTTCGTCTAAGTCTGTATTGACTAAAATGGGAAAGATGTGGTTAGATGCTCGCGTACCAGATTCTTCTTTTAATAATTTATCACGCGCAATTGCAATTGATGCAACATACCCTCCTGCGCACCGAAATATGGCTGATTTATACTTTAAATCAAATAAGTTCGAAAAGGCAAAAGCTGAGTTGGATGAGTATAATAAATACGCCGACCAAACTATGGAGGCTCGTAAACGATATGTAGCCTATTTGTACAAAGCAAAGTATTATGATGTTGCAATTACTGAGGTAACTAAATTATTGGCTAGCGAACAAACTGATGTGGTGTTGAATCGTATTCTTGCTTGTTCTTATGCAGAGTTGGATAAGCCTGCTGATGCTGAATTAGCATTCGGTCGTTTCTTTGGTCTTGCTCCGAAAGAGAAAATATTAGCATCTGACTATAGCACTTTTGCAAAATCGTTGAATAAAGCGGGTAAGGATTCATTAGCCATTGTAATGATGGAGAAGGCAATGGAAGCTGATAATAGCGTTGATTTTGTAAAGGAAATTATGACTTCTTATTACAAGTTAAAGAAGTATGATGCAGCTGCTAAATTCCTTGAGTCAAGATTGGCAACTGGTTATAAGCCTGACGTGAATGTTACTTTTATCGGAGCGCGTAGTTATTATTACAATGGTAATTATAAAATGGCTGATTCAATGAATGCCATTATTATTGAGCAAGCGCCTAAGTCGCCAACCGGTTATTTAGGTCGTGCAAAAGCTATCTTGCAAATGGATACTACTGCTACCTTAGCGAAGCCATATTTTGAAAAATATTTAGAGGTGGTGAAATTGGATGATGCGAAGAATAAAAAGGATATCATAACAGCCTATGATTATTTAGGTTCTTATGCCTATCAGAAGGATGACATTGCAACAGCGACTACCTACTTTGAAAAGTTGTTGGCTTTGGATCCTGAGAATAAAAAGGCGAAGGAAATTTTAGCAGCTTTTCAGAATAAGAAGAAATAGTTGTAATTGAATAAAAAGGCACCTTATACGGTGCCTTTTTTATAAATACATAATATGCTATCATTTTGGGAAAGAGAAATAATTCAACAACCTGCTGATTTAATTATCATCGGTGCCGGTATTGTAGGCTTGCATACTGCCTTGTTCTACAAGCGTACGCATCCTGGCAGGCGAGTGGTAGTTTTGGAGCGTAGTAATCTGTCATATGGAGCTAGCACACGTAATGCTGGCTTTGCCTGCTTTGGTAGTCCGACTGAGTTATTGGCGGAGTTGAAAGAAGTAACGGAGACGGAGTTGTGGGATGTGGTAGAACGTCGTTGGCGAGGCTTGAATCGATTAAGGCAAGAACATGGTGATGAAGCGTTGTTGTTTGAAAATAATGGGGGGTATGAATTGTTTGATGCAGCGGCGAATGAACGATATCAATCTAGTATAGCCTCACTCGATTATTTTAACGAAGCTGTCTTTAAAATAACGGGTAAACGTGAGGTGTATGCTAAGGCTGATGCAGAACGCTCATTATTTGGCTTTGGAGGCGTTGAACATTTAATTAAAAACAAATTAGAGGGGCAGATAAATAGTGGCGCTATGATGCAGCATTTATGGCTAAAATGTATGCAGGAAGGGGTAGTGGTTTTTACGAATGTGCTTGTCGAAGCAGTAGAATCTATAGGAGGATTGGTGCATTTACAAACGAGTGGCTGGCAAAGTGATGAAGCTGTGGAAATGAGAGCGGAACGAGTAGCTGTATGTACCAATGCATTTGCATCCAGACTTCTTGGAGAGATGGATATTATTCCAGCAAGAGCACAAGTGCTTATTACAAATCCAATCGAGAATTTAAATTGGAAAGGAACCTTTCATTACGATGAAGGCTATTATTATTTTAGAAATGTCGGTCAGCGCATTTTGTTTGGAGGCGCTCGAAATATGGCGTTTGACGAAGAACATAGTGATGAGATTATTCTAACAAACAGAATACAAAATGCCTTAGATGAATTCATGGCACGCGTCATTCGACCCCAATTAGATTATAGCATCGATATGCGATGGAGTGGCATTATGGCGATGGGTAAAGATCATTTGTTGCCCAAAATTGAACATCTTGGCAATGGGATTTATATTGCGGCGCGTTGTAATGGAATGGGTGTCGCGATTGGAATTCAAACCGCTGCAGATTTGAATGATTTATTAATTTCGCAGTAAGATGGAAAATGGCGTCTATCCTTTAAGCGAAGGAACTTATACAATTGCTGGTGATCATATTTTTGTTCCGTTTGATATGGAAACAGATAATATACGCGATCGCCCTGCTTCTCTCTTGGTAGAGATTCAACCATTTTTAGTCGTTACAGATACAGATAAGATTATTATAGATCCAGGTTTAGGATTAAGTTTAGCGGATGGTCGTTTGCATATCTATCATTTATTGGAGCGATATGGTGTACAGCCTGAAGATATTACAAAAGTCTTGTTATCGCATTTACATTTAGATCATGCAGGCGGAGTGGTGCATCAAGTGATTGAAAATGGACGATGGACTTGGGTACCTTCATTTCCTAAGGCGACGTATTATTGGCAAGAGACGGAATGGGAATATGCTTTTCAGAAAGGAAATCCTTCCTATCCTTTGGAACGACTCGAAGCCATGCGTGCGAAAGCTACACACCATGTTTTGAAAGGGGAGAGTCGAATTGATCATTATATAGAAGCCAGTATTTGTGGTGGACATACACCTAGTCATCAGTATTTCTTGATTCACACAAAAAAGGAGAAATACTTTTATGGAGGAGATGTGGTGCCTCAGTTTTCACAAATGCAGCGTAAATTTGTAGCGAAGTATGATTTCGACGGAAAGCGTTCAGCTGAATTGCGCATTATGTTTACTGAGCGTGCGATTTTGGAGAATTGGACCTGTATGTTTTTTCACGACCTACGGAAGCCTTATTGTAAGGTAAAAATGCAAGAGGGGATGGTGATGAGTGTGGATTAGGATTCGAACCAAACTTTTTCTTGCGAATCTTCATCTCCGTTATAATTGATACAAAGCTCCTCTCCGGCAGCGATATCGCGCCAGGCGATATAAGTGATGGTTTGTGCGTGAAAGTCCATCTGATAGGCCACATTCGGAGCGGTGGAGTGGTTGTACATAGAACCGTATCCTAACGCGAGCGCGGTTTGTTCATTGTTTGTCCCCCACAAAAAGTAGTAATTATATAAAACGGATTGGTCAATCCACGTTCGTTCTTCCTTTGGCAAAACGATTACAGGAGCCACTTCAATCAAGGTTCCTTCGCTTATCGCTTCTCGCGTAAACACACCTCTGCCTTTTTTCGTTGTTTCTGCTATATAGAGCCATGGTAAAAGCATAGAGCTAAAATAAGTTATTGTTCGAACTTATTCATCGATAAGATGTTTAACTTCGTATATGAAATGGATATTCCTATTTACTTTTGTAACTGTATTTTTTGCTAGCATTTCTTGCGCGAGTAATAAATCGAAACCAACTAAACAAACGACTACTATGAGTTCACATGATTTATCAAAATATTCTACTGCTGTTTTTGGCGCAGGTTGCTTTTGGTGTGTAGAGACACAATTTCAATTATTAGAAGGTGTTGACACTGTCATTTCTGGATATGCAGGAGGTCATGTAGAAAATCCAACTTATAAAGAAGTTTGTACTGGTACTACGGGTCATGCAGAAGTTTGTAAAATCTATTACGATTCTTCCAAAATCAGTTATGAGGACTTGTTACAAGCGTTCTTTATTACGCATGATCCTACGCAATTAAATCGTCAAGGAAATGATATTGGTACGCAGTACCGTTCAGTAATCTATTATGCTAATGAACAAGAACATCAATTGGCAAAGACTATCATCGAGCAATTGAATGCTTCAAAAGCTTATGATAAGCCTATTGTAACCGAATTGAGTGCTTTACCTACTTTTTATGCAGCAGAGGATTATCATCAGAATTATTATAATCTGAATGGTTCACAACCTTATTGTGCGTTTGTCATCAAGCCAAAGCGTGAGCACTTCGAACAAGTGTTCAAGAATCGTTTGAAGAAAAAAGCGCAGTAATTTTTTAGCCTTCGATTGCAGCAACGCCTGGAAGGACCTTCCCTTCGAAGAATTCTAATAAGGCGCCACCACCGGTAGAAACGTAAGACACTTGTGATGCGAAGCCGAATTGATTAACGGCAGCAGCTGAATCACCTCCTCCGATTAGTGAGAAAGCTCCTTGCGCTGTTGCATCTGCAACTGCTTGTGCTACTGACTTCGTTCCATTAGCGAATGCTTCCATTTCGAAGACGCCCATCGGACCGTTCCACAGAATTGTTTTTGATTGCAATAACTGTTCGCGGAACATCTCGATACTTGCAGGTCCGATATCTAGGCCCATTCCAACTTCTGGCAATTGATCGTTGCTCAAGGTTTGATGTGCCGCATCAGCAGCGAATTTTTCAGC
>JAPJNH010000091.1 GCA_026461075.1 Chitinophagales bacterium | reverse complement strand
GCTGCAGGTTTAGCTGCCTTCACTGCTTTCTTAGTCACTGCTTTTTTAGCTGCCATCGCTCTTTGTTAATTTTGATGATGTAAATTTTCAAAACGTATCTCACACTCGCAAACTTTTAGAAAAATATTTTTTCAACATCCACACGTTCACAAACGTAAACGGAATTTGGAAATTCAAAACTTTTAATTTCTAAAAATCTAAACTCACCAATTCACTAATTGATTTCTATCTGGCCCAGTAGACACAATAGAAATTTTTACATTTGTTTCATTTGTAATGTAATTCATTAACTCAACTAACTGGTTTGGCAACATCGCCTTCTCTTTAATCGTAGACACATCACTCTTCCATCCAGGAAGCGCTGTATAATGAGGCTTTACAGAAACCTGTGTCATATCGAAAGGAATTTGATTAGTCAATACACCCTCAACATCATATTGAGAACAAACATTAATTGTCTCAAACTCATTCAACACGTCAGCCTTGGTAATTACTAACTCAGTCACTCCATTTAAAATAATTGCATATCGTAAAGCAACCAAATCAATCCAACCACAACGACGAGGACGACCTGTTGTGCTTCCAAACTCACGACCAACCTGACGAATATTTTCTCCAACTTCATCCAACAATTCTGTTGGGAATGGTCCACTTCCAACACGCGTGCAATACAATTTAGAAATTCCGATTACATTTTTAATGTGATGAGGAGCGATTCCTAAACCAGTACATGCAGAGGCTGTGATCGTATTTGAAGAAGTAACAAATGGATACGTTCCAAAATCAATATCCAACATCGAACCTTGTGCTCCTTCTGCTAAAATCTTTTTACCTGCTAAAATTTGTTCATTCATCCAGTATTCTCCATCCACCACAGTAAAGCCACGTAAATATTCAACCGCATCCATCCACTCTTGTTCTTGCGCAGTAATATCAAATTCATAATCATACTGCTTCACTAAATGAATATGCTTTTGCTTCAAGGCTTCATAGCGACTCATAAATTCTGGCAATAACACATCTCCGATACGTAATCCGTTTCTGCCTGTCTTATCCATATATGTTGGTCCGATACCTTTCAAGGTAGAACCAATCTTACCAGCACCTTTGCTTGCTTCAGAAGCTGCATCTAATACACGGTGCGTTGGCAAAATTAAATGCGCCTTGCGAGAGATACTCAAGTTCTTCTTCACATCTACACCACTCTCCTTCAAACGCTCACACTCCATACGGAAAGTAATAGGATCCAATACAACCCCATTTCCAATTAAGTTTTGAATATGACCATGCAATACCCCACTAGGAATCGTATGCAATACAATCTTTTTGCCATCGACAATTAATGTGTGTCCTGCATTCGGTCCGCCTTGAAAGCGTGCCACCACATCATACTTTGGCGCTAAATAATCTACAATTTTACCTTTCCCTTCATCCCCCCATTGCAATCCTAATAAAACGTCAACCATAACTTTTATATTATTTTGTATAAGCAAAAATACGTTAATTCGCATTTGCAATCACAGAAGTTTTCAAGTTATCTACATTTTATGAAACTTACAATTATCAATACCGGGACATTTAAATTGGATGGAGGTGCAATGTTTGGCGTAGTGCCTAAAAAAATGTGGAAGTCACTCGTGCCACCCGATGAAAACAATCTATGTACGTGGGCAATGCGTTGTCTCCTTTTAGAATTCGACGACCGGAAAATGCTGATTGATTGTGGTATGGGGAATAAACAAGATGCTAAATTCTTCAGTCATTACGAACCCGATTATTTGCCAAGCCTAATGGAAGACCTTAACAATAAAGGCTTTCAGGCAGAAGATATAACTGATGTATTCTTAACGCATTTGCATTTCGACCATTGCGGAGGAGCAGTAAATCGTTTAGATGACGGCACTTTGGTACCCGCATTTCCAAACGCTACGTATTGGTGTAATGAAAAACATTGGGATTGGGCTATCAAACCAAATGCACGTGAAAAAGCTTCTTTCCTAAAAGAAAACTTCGTCCCACTACAAGAGCACGGCAAAATAAAAATGATCCCTACCGAAGAACAGTTCTATAAAGCCTTCCCAGGCGTAGAAATATTCTTCACTTACGGACATACAGAGGCGATGATGATTCCTGTCATTGAAGTAAACGGAAAAAAAGTAGCCTATATGGCCGATCTATTGCCTTCTTATGCGCACATCCCTTTACCCTATGTAATGGGCTATGATATGCGACCACTGCTAACGCTTGCAGAGAAAGAACTATTCTTGAAGAAAGCTTGTGATGAGAATTGGATTCTTTTCTATGAGCACGACGCCGTTAACGAGTGTGGTACTTTGCAAATGACAGAGAAAGGCCTTCGCTCCGGCAATTTAATGACGCTTGCTGAAGCCCTTGCGCAGTAAGACTAAGGAATCGCTAAATACTTATGCCATTGTAAAGACATACTCCATTGTGTATGCTCTTTAATGTATTTGATAATTGCTGGTATTTGTTCCAGGCGGTTATCCCATTCAGGTTGTAAATACAACAAACAATCTTCGTGTACTTGATCTTCAAAAGTTTCTGCCCATTTCAAATCGTGTTCATTAAACACAATAACTTTCAATTCGTCGGCCTCTTCCAAAACACTTGGTAAGGCTTTCTTAAACTTTTTAGGGGAAACACAGATCCAATCAAAATCACCACTCAACTCATATGCTCCGCTAGTTTCTAAATTACACTGAATATGTTTCGCGTGTAAAGCCGCTGTCAACTCCGTTAAGTTATGCATCAAAGGCTCGCCACCAGTAATCACTGCTAGATCAGCGCCGCTATCCTCTACCCAGGAAACAATCGTTTCAACAGAATAAGTAGGATGTTTCGAAGCGTCCCAACTTTCTTTGGTATCACACCACACACAACCTACATCACAACCTGCTAAACGAATGAAATAAGCCGAACGACCGGCATAACAACCTTCCCCTTGCAAGGTATAAAAATGTTCTACGATAGGATAATTCATCTTCTAATTAATGATTCTTTTCTAACAACACAACAGCATAAGCACAAAGACCTTCCTGACGACCCACAAAACCCATTTTCTCTCCTGTCGTAGCTTTAATGGAAACCTCTTCCTCACTCACTTCTAATATCGGCGCTATGGCAGCGCGCATCGCCTCTAAATGAGGTGCAATTTTGGGCTTTTCCAAAGACAAAGAACAATCGACATTGACGATATGATAATCTTTCGACTTCATCACTTCTATCACGCGTTGCAATAGAATTTTACTGTCAATATTTTTGAAGCTTTTGTCTGTATCTGGAAAATGTTTACCTATATCACCCGCATTCATTGCCCCTAAAATAGCATCGCATAATGCATGCAAAATAACATCGGCATCGCTATGCCCTAGAGCTCCTTTCTCTGCAGGAATCTGAACACCACCTAACCATAAATCTCTTCCCTCCTGCAATTGATGTACATCATAGCCGAAGCCTATACGCATATTAGCCATTTGTTCAAATTAAGGATTTACTGGTTTTTCGTCAGGCGACATCGCGTTGAAATCGAATAGCAAGGAGAAACGCAAGGTATTATTCAAAGGACTAGTTTGACCAGCACCTTTATTAGCCGCTACTAAATAAGAGAAATTAAAATTGAATACCGTATAGTGAATACCCATTCCGAAAGTTAAGTACTGACGATTTCCTTTCGTAGGATTCTCATAGAAGTAACCAGAACGTACCGCAAACAAGTTATTATACCAGTACTCTACACCCGCAGAATAATTAATCTCTCTAAATTCTTCGTTCATTCCACCAGGCGCATCCGAGAAGGATTGTAATGCCCCAGAAATAGGAGAAGCCGACTGAGTAGAAATAACAGAATCTGACATTGACGGCGTTGGTACCAACAATTTATTCATATCAAAAGCAAATTCAACCGTATTATACTTGTCGATATCCATTTTCAAAGCGGTACCTAAACCTAAATTCGCAGGCAAAAAGTCTCTGTTCACAGCTGAACGCGTATAGGTCATTTTAGTACCAATATTCGTTACAGAAGAGCCCAAAGACCATTTTGCTTTTTGATCACCCAATTTCACATTTTTCCAATAATAAAAACTCAAATCAGCCGCAGCACCATTTGCTGAACGAACTTGCGCGCCATTCACCGTTTGCCCTGCAGCAAGGTTACTGTAGATATAACGCATTGCTAAGCCAACACTTAAATGCTTACTTAATAAACGGCTATAATCAACGTCGAAAGACAATTCACGTGGGCGGAAATTGCCAATCGCATCCCCTGAATAATTTGTAAAGGTGATATCTCCTAAAGAGAAGTAACGTAACGAAGCTCCTAAAGCTTGATTCTTACCTACTTTCTTGTATCCACTTAAGTAAGTCAAGTAGATATCATTAATATTTAATGCTTTCAACCAAGGCGTATAGGTCGCCGCCATGGCCATATTTTTTTGAGCGAATGCAAGTTTTGCTGGATTATAATAGGTAGCATTTGCATCTTCAGACAAAGCGATCCCAACATCTCCCATCGCGCCTGAACGTGCATCAGGAGCAATACGCAAGAAAGGTACTGCCGTGTTAATGGTGTTGATTGTTGTGCTAGAAATTGAATTTTGAGCAAATCCCTTTTGAGAGAAAACACAGCATCCAATCGCTGTAAATGCCATCATGGCTCCTTTTAATAAACGCTTATTCATAGTATATTCTATTGTGTAAATGTAAAACCTATTTATCGCATCACAAAATTACTAGCTTTTGAAATGCACTTGTCTTGTTTCCGTTGTCAGTTCGCAAAATAACTTTATAGAAGTAAACCCCTCTACCAAGCTTATCACCATAGTCGTCCGTTCCATCCCACTCTATCCCATCCAAATGATAACCATTTGCAATTCCCGTTTCATGAATCGTCTTCACACATTTGCCGCTCACGGTAAATATCTGAATACGCACATCCAAATAACTCTCCGCCTGATTATGGTCAAATAAGAACTGCGTCTTCGAAGTAAATGGATTCGGATAATTATAAATATTTTCCATTGCAACCCTTACGCCATTCTTCACCTCAAACAGTAATAACACTTCACTCGAATTATTATAAACATCCCACGCCTTTACTCTTAAGGTATGTTTGCCTTCCTTCAGTCCATTCAACTGATAACTAATTTTGCCTTTCTGATAATCATCCAAAGCGCCTTGATAGAAATCGTTCAAGATAAAAGCATTGCTATAATCATCATCTAATACCGCTGTAAGTTCATGCCCAATCCCATTACCCACAGTATTTATACCACTCGAGTCAAACAACTCTACTAGCAACAAAGGATTGCCATCCGTTGTTCCATTCTTGGCAAAATTATCTGAGTTGAAATAAGCCTTAATCTTCGGGCCTTTTTTATCTCTATCTGGATTCGGGTTTATTCCACCCACTGTCATTCTAAAATCAGCACCAATTGCATCTTCATTCGTATTGTTCGCATAAGAGCTCCATTTAGCCGGCCCATAATAATAGCTAATATCTTTAGGTACAATGAAGCTGTAATTAAAATGTCCATTTTTCACACTGGCAGCACCTTTATAAATTGAATTCTTCTGCAAGTTAAAATTACGTACATAACTACCGTCAGGAAACTCCGATGCCGGATCATTGGCAAGGGTACTTACGGCAATGGCCTTATCAAAAATAGTCGGCGACAAAATACCATTATAATCACTTAGTACCACGCCGTTGCTATCCGTAATATCCCCTTCGATATTTATCTTTTCGAGCGCACGTATAGTATCACCAAAAGTAGTAATTGATTTCCCATTTAATTTGACATTACGAACTTCATAGGTCGCAAAAGGTAATGGCAATGCAGGATCACCTAGTAAAGTAAACTTTCTATTGTTCTCACTCTTGCCAACTCCATTGTCGTTCTTGGCCATCTGCACTACTTCTCCGAAGGTATAATGACTGCCATCTGATTTTTTATCGAAGAAATTTTTATAAACCGCGGTATTCATGGCCTGATTATCCGATGAATACACCAAACGCACCGTCGTCAATAAAGCAATTGCGCCACCCTTCGGATTCAATATCAGACGTTCTCCTGCCGTTACCATATCTGGGCGATCATAGCGACTAAATTGACAAGTAGCCGTAATAAATATCGACAGCTTGTCATAGTTTGCTAAGGCATCGATATCATCTGTTTGGAATACACGTTCATGCGCCCATCCGCTTTCACCACCATGCCCTGTATAGTTCATGATAAGGGTGCCACTTTCCAATCTACGAATGATTGCATCATGCGCATCCGGATAGCGCGCGCCTCCGGAAGTTACCTCTTGTTTATACGCATCTAAGTATATCTTATCAATATTAAAATTCGGCTGCGTCAAACGAATATTCTCCGCATAGCCATCACTTTGATTCGTATGCAAATTCAAATTCTCATCATCTGCCACAAACGTGATCGCACTTCTCCAACTACCCAAAGAACCGTGGATATAATGTTCTAGCTTCTTATAAACCTCCTCAGCCTCGTCCACATTTTTAACTGGTAAACGGCCTACTGATAAATCTAATAACTGATAGCCATTCTCTATCGACTCCCCCTCTCCTTCATCCATCAATGCATAAAAATCATCGGAAGTATAGCTAAATACGGGCTCTGTAGAATTGTACGACTGATAGGTCGGAATAAAAGCAGTATTTCCTTTGATAATATTTCGATTATCAAAGGAACCATCCCCGACCAATAACACATATTTTAACAGCTTACTATTATCTCCATTCGCCTGTTGATAGAAGCAACGAATCATATCGCGAATGGCTCCCGGATCTGGACGGCCCGCACCAAACTCTTCATATATTTTATCGGTGCTAATAGTCAAAACCTTTTGTCCTAAGCCCTCATGAAGCGTCTCTATTTTTTTAGCGACAGTACTAAATGTAGGCGGACAAACAATCAGCATGGAAGGAAACTGTTGTACCAATCCATGTATATCTTGATTTGAAATTTTTGATTCGAAAGTAGGATTCGTAAAAGCGGCACTGCTCGCAGGATCTAAGACAATGAAACGCGACAAATTCGTATTATCGACATTAAAGCTAAAATTGTTCCCCGTGAAGTTCCCTGATTGAATTTCTGGTTGCAAAGGATTGGAAACATTCCAAATTTTCTGATTCGCATTTGTGCAGAGAAGCGTATAGTTACAGATACCTCCTTGACTTAAAATAGCAGGATTAGAAAAAACGAAAGAATTTTTAGTTTGCTTTAAATCACAGCTCGCTTGTACTTCAATGAAATCTAACCAAGCATTTCCATTCGCTTCAGAATAACCCAAATCCAACTTCACATTTTGATCGCCGCTATTCGCATTTACAGCACTTACAATATAATGCGCATACTCATTTTCGTAGCCATCGTAAGTAGCATGATAATTATGCATTAATTGCGGTGTGCCATTTACGGCAACGCTGAGAGAACTAGGATTCGTATATCGCCCTGCAGAAGCCATTTTCAAATGAATGGGCTGCGTAATATCCCTATTGAAAAAGGTATAGCTGAATGACTTCGTTTTAGTAAAAGCAAAATCATCTTTCTCAAACCATTGCCTTCCACTCATTATTAAGTTTTTCTCATCTTTATCGCGATACTGAAACGCGATATAGTGCGAAGTACTGCAAGAAGGATTCGTTAACGCGACATTTGTACTGATACGAGAAGCCTGCGACTGTGAAAAATTGAAATAATAGTACAGTTTGTCGCTATAGATATTTTTTTCATGCGTGAAATACCCATTCTCCACTTTAATTTTATCTACTCCTGGTGTGTAAAAAAGGGCGTATTCACCATCCTCCCATTGATTATCGGCATCGCCAAACCATTGATAAGGGATATTTGTCAAATCATCCGTTCTTGGCGTTGCATTATCCTCCGCCACAATACCATTCTCTCGACCAAAAACATTCAAGCGATTTGGATCGACGCTCGCGGCATTCAATCCCATTTGGGACAATAACGTTTTGTCGATTTTATAAACCCCTTCCACATTAACAGATACTTTATACCAATCACCACTTGACAAAGCAGAGTGAGTTGCATAATTCATTTGCTTCAATTGCGTAGCAGGATCGGCCTTTGCACTTGCTTGAATGGTAAACGATTGCAGTCCTTCTACCAAACCAGTGCTCGCATTGTAACGCAATGGAAACACCTCCACCACCACAAAATACTTTCCTGCAGCTGCTTGTTTTTTAGAACGAATCAGTGGCGTTTTAGCCATCTCAGCGACCCATTTTGGTGCTTGCGATTTCAATGGAGCATATACAGCATTACTGATGCTTAAATTTAGCGTTTGAGCGGCATTACATGGTATCTTGGTAATATAAACAGGAACATTCAGCCATTGAGACGACCAATCTGCGCCTTTGAAATGCCAGGATGCTATTTTTGCGCCATCGGCTTTCACATAAACTTGGGCTGTCGTATCCCAATCCAAATTTATAGAATATGCTTGCGCCAAAACCTTTTTTGAAAAAAGGCTTTGTAGCAGACAGATGCTTAAAAAGAGTAAAAATTTGCTCTTAAAATTTGACATAGCGGACGACAAATAAATCTATACTTTTGTACAGACTTCAAATCTAACGCAAAAGTGAGGTAAAATATTGTGTAGAGCAGCAAAAATATTATTTCTATTTGTTAAAGTGGGCGTACTTCTCAGTTGCTTGTCAGCTTCTGTTTATGGACAAGATTTGCGATTTAGTCAACTTTTCGGTTCTCCTTTATATCTCAACTGTGCTACGGCAGGTATTCATGGTCAAAATAAATGGACCGCACATTACCGCAATCAGTATACAGGTTTAGGGTCGTATGTGTCTTATGCGAGTTCATTTGACGCCTACGTACCAAAACTGCATGGTGGCTTAGGAATTCAAGTTGTGCACCAAGACCAGTTCAATAGAATTTTTCAGCAGGAGGGGGTTTGGCTTTCCTATGCTTACCAAACGCTTATTTCTAACAAGGTTCGTTTACATGGAGGAATAGAGGCCGCTTATGAAACGTTTAACGTAGATTTCTCGAAGTTGACCGTATTACAACAAATCGACCCATTGAATGGTCAAATCAATGGATCTGTTCTTGATTATGAACAAATTGGCAATTTACAATCACAAGGTAAAATGGATATCGGAGCGGGTATCCTTGCGGAATACAAAGACGGATTTTTGGGTGTGAGTTTAAAACATTTAGATCAAACAGGTTGGGGCTGGGAGAAAAAATTGGCTACCCCTATGTTAATGAGTCTGCATGGTTCCTATCGAATTCATCCGCCAAAGTCATTAAGATCCACTCAATGGGGTATTGCACCATTTTTCGACTTTGTGAATCAAGGGGCTATGAAAAAATTATCCTTAGGAGTTATGGGAGATATTGGCGCGATGAATATTGGCTTAAGCCTTAGAAATACAGTGTTTCAAGGAGATGGCTGGAACATTTTCTTGGGTTGGAATAATGGCAATTGGCGAATAAATTATTCTTTTGAGCAGACGACCGCAACAAAATGGAATGCTCCCCGTATAGGGCATGAATTGTCCTTAGCATATAGCTGGCAGAATAAGAAAAAAAGTGTGGGAGCTATGCCCTATGCCAATGAAAAAGGACAGCCAAGCAGATTACGTTGCCCTAATTTTTTTAAATAGAGTTGATTTTTAGGCAAAAAATTCTATATTTGCCATAAGATTTACTATAAACCGTTGAACAAGATGAAAAAATCGTTCATGAAAATCCATTGGCTATTCGCAAGCATCACTGCTGTTGCGCTTCTAAGCTCATGTGGTGGTGACAAACCAGTATCAAACGGAACTGGTTGGGCTATTAACGACCCTAAATGGGGTGGCTTTGAATCAAAAGCATATCCTGGCCAAGAAACGGGTCCAGGATTGGTTTTCGTTCAAGGAGGTTCCTTTAAAATGGGTGCTGTTGAGCAAGATGTTGCTTACGAATTCAATAATATTCCTCGTCGCGTAACGGTTTCTTCCTTCTACATGGATGAAACAGAAGTTTCGAATGAAATGTATTTGGAATACTTGTATTGGACCTTGCGTACTTATGGTGGAACTTATCCTGAGGTTTACCGTAAAGCTTTGCCTGATACCTTGGTATGGCGTAACAAAATGGCTTATAACGAACCTTTCGTAGACAATTATATGCGTCACCCGGCTTATCGCCAATACCCTGTTGTAGGTGTTTCTTGGTTGCAAGCGGTTGATTACTGTAAATGGCGTACTGACCGTGTGAATGAGATGATCTTGATTCGCAATGGTATCTTGAATTTGAATACACAACAAAAAGACGCTGATAACTTCAACTCTGAAGCTTATTTAGTGGGTCAATACCAAGGCAATGTAAAAACACCTATGCGTGATTTCAATCCTGATAACGGAAACGGAATGGGCCAACGTGGCGTTCGTATCGAAGACGGAATGTTGTTGCCTGAATATCGCTTACCTACCGAAGCAGAGTGGGAATATGCAGCGCTTTCATTAATTGGAAACAACCCAGCTAATGGTGAAGAAAATAACCTTCATGGTAAAATGTACCCTTGGAATGGCTATAGCTTGCGTGATCCAGGTGCAATGGGAACTGAATGGCATGGTGCTATGTTAGCGAACTACAAGCGTGGGGTCGGTGACTATATGGGTGTTGCAGGTGGTTTGAACGATAACGCGGAATTCACGGCTCCGGTTAAAGCGTATATGCCTAACGACTTCGGTTTGTACAATATGGCGGGTAACGTTGCTGAATGGACTGCCGACGTTTATCGTGCACTTTCTCCTTTAGATGTTGCAGATTTGAACTCTTACCGTGGTAACGTATTCTCAACTAAATCATTGGATGAAGAATTCAAACCAGTAGAAAAAGATAGCTTAGGTCATATTACCTATCATTCTATTAAAGATTCAGAAGCAATCGGTCGTCGTAACTACCGTACTGCAAACAACATCACTATTGGAGAAGAAATGGACTCCACTTCTTTCTCTAAAGTAATGTACTACAAGAGTGATGCAAAAGCACGTGATACTGACCCTTGGAATGACAAGTCGTTGATTAACAACAATGCACGCGTATTCAAAGGCGGTTCATGGAATGACGGTCCTTTCTTCTTAGCGCCGGGTAATCGTCGCTTCTTATCAGAAGAAAAATCAACTTCCTTCATCGGATTCCGTTGTGCTATGACGCATTTCGGTTCTCCAACTGGTGATCAAACTCCTGCAGGAAAATCCTACAGAAGCAATAAAAAGAAGTAATATTTAACTAAATATTTAGAATGCCCTTCCATTTGGAGGGGCATTTTTATTTTGAATAATTTGTATTCCCCTCACTTTGCGCTTATCTTTGAGGCAGACAAACTTATATGATATGAAAAAAATATGGAGTGTCCTTATCGCGACCTTTATGTGTTTTGCTCTCACTCAGAGTAGCGCCTTCGCACAAGACGATTATCTGAACGACTTAATCAATATGTGGAACAACCACAAATATGAAAAAGTCTATACGCCATTAAAAGATTATAAGGCTTCTAAAAAAATCGTAGGCGATTTTGAAATCGACTATATGATTGCTAGTAGTTTGAGCCGTATGGGAGGCGATCCTGCGGTGGTTCACGATTTAGTGGACGGTCTTTTAAAAGAATATACTTTCTCTAAAGATGACGAAACCTATGTACGTTCATTGTATACGTGCGACCATTATGTGGTTGGTAAAGTAGCTCGCGTTGATGGCGAAAATGTAGCAACCAGAGGTTCTAAAGGGAAGTCGAAAAACTTGCCAAAAGTAACTGGAAAAGGTACAGGTCAATTACCTACTGAAACAGCTGTTTCCTCAACTACAACAGCAAATCCTGCAGATACTAAGACCAGTGATAAAAAAGAGCCTGTTGCGGCTGGAAAAGACACGAAGACGGTAACAGTTAATAGCTGCCCTGATATTGTACGTAATCCAAAGATTCCACAGATTGTTCGTGGTAATCAGGTTATAACAGTTAAGCCAGGATATACTTACATCGTTCGCAATGATTCAACCTTCGTAATTCCGCCTCCAGGCAAGAAATAAGAAAGTATAACCCCTAAAAAGCCGATTAATAATCGGCTTTTTTTATGCATTAGTATATCTATTAATTTATTTAGAACATTCACCCAAGTTATGCGTACATTTATTAATGCAAAACAATTGGGACGATTTATACCAAAGCGGTAAACGCTATGTCGACAACCGCATAGAATACACGAAATTAAGCACCATAGGTAGTCTAGCTAACTTAGGGGCTAATTTGACCTTTGCCATTATTTTAATTTGCCTTTTAACCTTGATATTCATATTCATGGAGTTTCTACTCACGTGGAGTCTTTATGCGATTACAAAAGATTTACAGCAAGCCGCTATTTACACCTTAGGATTAAATATTTTCTTGTTAATACTGTTTGTGTCCTGGCTTAAAGGGCCTGTATTACGCATGTTAAAAAATTTATTTACGCGTGTATTAATCAGTCAATTACAAAACGAAGGCGAAGATGAAACAAATTAAAACATATGCTGATTTATTACAGCGTAAGGAGTATTTAGAGACCGAGAAAGTATTTATTGAAAAAGAGATTCATGGACAAATTCGTGATCTAGCTCATTCAGGTAATTGGTTCGTGTCAGGTATTAAATTATTAGGAAGTACTATTAAAGACGCTGAAAGCAGTCCTTTCATTGCAATCACTGAAGGTATTATACATCTTTATCGAGAGTTTAAAGGGGGTAAAATAGACCCCAATCAAAGCATCATAGAACACTTTATAGAATTGCTTAAAGGACACAAAGAGCCACATAAGACAACGCATAAAAAAGCGGACAAGCATTCACATTAAATAACAAAAATAAAGGCATAAAAAAGGCTCATCTATCGATGAGCCTTTTTTATTACTGATAGCAAATCTAATATCGATCTAATTTAGTCAGTTCAGTACGAATGGCGGTAGCCGTTGTTTTTGCAAAGGTGATTACATCACTTGGATTTTCTGCAGTCACTTTAATCTCTTTTATAGAAAGGAATTGTTCTTTACCCTTATCCGCACCTTTCTCTGCCAAGCCAACCACGGTAACGATAGTTCCCATAGGTACATTCGCTGTATATTTTCCATGATAGTATGTGAAAGGAATAACCGAGTTAGAGCCTTTCACCACGGCACAAAGTGAAGCACCTAAAGAGGTATCTGTGGAGATAGTAAGCACTGTGGTAGGATCTTGCGCAATGGTACGTTGACAAGAAACCCATCCTAGCTTGTTAGATTCGACAAGATTCCAACCTTCATTGGCCTCTTGTTCTTCAAATGCTTTTTTATAGCCTCCTAAGGTTGCTTTTACTTCTTTAGGCGGAAGTTCTGGTAAAACCCAGTTCAAATGTCCATCTAAGGTATCAAGAATATAGCCCTTCATTCCACGTGTTGGGATTTTCTTATTCTTCTGAACAAATTCTACAGAAATAGCTCTGCCGGGTGCCAAGCGTAATACATCATCTTTATAGATAACGGTTACTTGCACAGCGCCAGTCGCTTCCATTACGGTTTTGTCGTAGACATTGGAGAGGTTGTTTTGAATAAAATCAGAACGCTTGTACAATTCACGCACTTGAATTTCAACTTTATCCTTAATCACGTTACCGTCGAAGTCAACTAAACTTTGTTTTGGAATGGTGATAATGGTTCCAGAGGTCGTTGTAACCGTTATTTCGTATTTAGCATTTTCCTCTTTGAAAGATTGTGCTTTACGCGCCAAGGTTTTGAATACAGGCGATTGCCAATAAGGAATTACAATTTTAGGTTCTACTTTCTTATTCTTTTTCGTCTTTGATTTAGGATCTGATTCTTTTGCAGGATCAGTAGAATTAGCGTACACATCACTATTGTTTGCGTCTGTGTTTGCATCGTTTTGATGTTGTGCAGCATAAGCGCCAGCGTTATTGAACAACTGTGGGACGCGATAAGAACCAGTGCCTCCTTTGTGTTCGATAACCATCATGATGGTGTTCGCTAAATTTTGAGCGTTTGGATCATCGGCATATTCTGAAAGTTCTGTTAATACGACCCCTACTCTTTTAGGGTTCATCATTCCTGAATCAACTAAGTATCTATCTAAAGCGAAAGAGCGTAATTCAGCGACACGTTTTTGCTTATTGGAAACTAACTTCTCTGCAGGATAAGCATACAAGGTGATTTGACGAATCGAAGAATCCTTTGCAGCGGGCACTTTACTTAAAAAGCGATTCCAGTTTTCTGCATCCAATGACAGTTCATGAGGCGCATAATAAAGATACAGCGTATCATTTCCTTTTGCTAAAGCAGCGGTGAAGCAGATAACGAGGAATAAGGTAAGTAAAGACTTTTTCATGAGTACTTTTAGAGTATATGCGAAAATAACAAAGGATTTTCACATATGCGGTAGCAAGCGCGACAAATAATTCCTTTAATAAGTGTGGATTACTTGTAAACTTGCACGATTCCTGCTTATTTTTGCGGTATGACTAGACCTGTACGCGTTCGATTTGCACCATCCCCAACGGGAGGATTGCACATTGGTGGTGTCCGCACTGCCCTTTTCAACTATTTATATGCTAAAAAGCTAGGAGGAAAATTCATCCTTCGTATTGAAGATACCGACCAAACACGTTTTGTAAAAGGTGCTGAAGAGTATATCATTGAAACCTTGAAATGGTGTGGCATTGAGCCTGACGAAGGAGTTGGTTATGGTGGAGAATTTGGTCCTTACCGTCAGAGCGAGCGTAAGCCGATGTATCGTCAATATGCAGAGCAATTGGTAGAGGCGGGCTATGCTTATTATGCTTTTGATACACCGGAAGAGATTGAGGCGATGCGTGAACGTTTGAAAGCGGGTGGTAATCCTGCGCCGCAATATAATTGGGCGGTGCGTGAGTATATGAAAAACTCCTTAACCTTACCTGCTGACGAGGTGAAGGCGCGTTTAGCTGCCGGTGAACCACATGTAGTGCGTATTAAAATGCCGCGTAAGGATGAAGTTAAATTTCATGATTTGATTCGTGGTTGGGTAAGTTTTCAAACGGCTCAGGTAGATGATAAAGTATTGTTGAAAGCAGATGGTATGCCAACTTATCATTTAGCGGTGGTAGTTGATGACTATCTAATGGAAATCACACATGCCTTTAGAGGTGAAGAGTGGCTTCCAAGTGCTCCGGTACATATCTTGTTGTATAAGTACTTAGGTTGGGAAGAGAAAATGCCTGAATTTGCGCACTTGCCATTGATTTTAAAACCTGACGGAAATGGTAAATTAAGTAAGCGTGATGGTGATCGTTTAGGATTCCCGGTATTCTCTTTGGATTGGCATACTGCAGATGGAACTTTACAAACAGGTTTCCGCGAGCGCGGATTTCTACCGCAAGCCTTGATTAACTTCTTGGTTTTATTAGGATGGAATCCAGGTGTGGCTCATGAAATATTCTCCTTGGATGAAATGATTCAATTATTTGACATTGCACGTGTACATCAAGCGGGCGCAAAGTTCGATTTTGAAAAATGCAAATGGTTCAATCATCAATACGTACAAATGCAAAGTGCTGCTGCGCTTGCGGATGCTACTGAACCAGTCTTAGCTTCTAAAGGTGTAAAAGTTGAAAGAGCTTATTTAGAGCATATTTGCAGCCTAGTGAAAGAGCGTTGTACCTTCATGAGCGATGTTTGGGATAATGCCTTCTTCTTCTTTGAAGCACCAAAAGATTACGATTTTGATGCAGTACGTCCTAAGTGGAATGACGCGAAAAAATCTTTCTTTACACAATTTTTAGAACGTGCTAAAACACTTTCCACTTGGGATAATACAAGCATTGAAGCTTGTTTTAAAGGCTTAGCCGAAGAACTAAGTATCAAAGTGGGAGAAGTTCAAATGCCGATGCGTATTATGCTTTGCGGAGGAAAATTTGGTCCTCCCGTTTTTGAAATCGCTTCTACTATTGGTCAAAAAGAAAGTATCGAAAGAATTGAAAAAGCCAACAGTTTATTTTAATTTTATAATTAATCCTAACTGATTATGAGGTATCTTCTTGTTCTAATTTGTTTAGCGTTTGTCATTTTTACAGATACATCTTGTAGAAAAAAGTCAGATACTTCTGCGAATGATTCCTTTTTTGTGCACTACTGGCGCATAGACAGTGCTAAGACAACTTTAATTGAATCGAAGGCTCAATCCTTTATTCTTAGCTCCATCTCCAAGTCAGACCCAGCTTTTAAGTCGGTAACTACGTATAAATCGACGAATGTGACACCAGTAACCTATTTGATAATCACTGAAAATTTGGACAATACTTACTCTTTAAGTCCTTATTTCAACTATTCGAATGGAAAGCTAACCACAAATTCCAGCAGTTTTAAGAAGTACGAAGGGAAGTATTACTATAGCTCTGGCCTCTGCCAGTTTCAAGAATTCCTAACGGTTCAGAAGTTTTAGATCTTCTTGCGTTAAGAAGGCGTCGCGCATGATAGCATCCGCCATCATGTGACCTTTACTACTCAGGAATACATGATCCTCTTTTTGAATTGCATTTTCTGCAAGTATTGCTTGGTTCATTTGTGTTTGGAAATAAGTACGCACCTGCGAACCGAATTTATTTTCGAGTACTTTTAAGTTGCAGCCTTTGGAGGTACGAAGACCTATCATGATCATTTCATTATACAAGTCAATGTCGCTTAAGATTTCATATTCTTCAGGCAAATGTCCCTTTACAATTTCTTTGATATAATTTTGATTATTCGGCAGATTCCAACTTCTACGACGAATGCCATCAAATGAATGTGCTGATGGTCCGAGTCCCCAATACGCTTCGCCTCCCCAATAAGAACTGTTATGTATTGCTTGATGACCAGGCTTTGCGAAATTTGAAATTTCATAATGCTCGAAACCCGCATTAGAAAGGAGTTCAACTAAAATTTGATATTGAAGCACGGTAGACTCTGGAATCGGTGCTGACTTTTCTTTTAATCGAATGGATTTATAAAGTGGTGTATTCTCTTCGACAGTGAGTGCGTAAGCCGAGATATGTGGGACATTCAATTCAATTGCTCTTTGCACGTTTTTTGTCCACTGCTGCTCGCTTGCGTTAGGAACGCCGTAAATAAGATCAATACTGATATTTTCAATACCAGCATCTTGAGCTGCTTTGACCGCATATTCAGCTTGTGAGGCGTTGTGTGCACGATGCATGAACTGCAAATCGTCTTCAAAAAAAGACTGAATACCGATACTAAGTCGGTTGATACCCAGCTTGATTAAGTCTTTGACATACGACGTGCTTAAATCGTCGGGATTCGCTTCTAAAGTGATTTCAGGAGTCGTATTGAAAGAGATTTGTTCTTGAATCGGACGGATAATTTTTTCCAATTCGTTAGCGGCTAATAAGGAAGGTGTTCCACCTCCGAAGTAGATGGATTGAAGGGGCTGCTGTTCTTGAATAGATTTTTTCTTGAGCTCGAATTCAGCGGCTATTGCCTCTACTAATTCGCTTTTGTAACGGAGCGAGGTAGCGAAGTGGAAATTGCAATAGGCGCACGCTTGTTTACAAAACGGAATATGAACATAAATACCAGCCATAGGCACAAAGATAAACTTCATTAAAAGAGAAATGGAAAAATCGTGAAATCATTGTATTTTTAGGGTCTAATAATTACAACTATGCAATTTCCAGACAACTTACGTTACACAAAAGAACACGAATGGGTGAAATTAGAAGGCAATACTGCTACCATTGGTATTACTGAATTCGCACAAGGTGAATTAGGCGATATCGTTTATGTAGATATTCCGAGCAAAGGAAAAACATTAGCTGCAGATGCCATCTTCGGTACAGTAGAAGCGGTTAAGACTGTAAGTGATTTGTTCTTGCCTATGAGTGGTGTTGTGGCTGAGGTGAATGGTGGGTTGGATGCAGCTCCTGAATCTGTAAACAAAGATCCATATGGTGATGGTTGGATGATTAAATTAACTGTTGCAAATCCTGCAGAATTCGATTCATTATTGACTGCTGAGGCTTATAAAGCATTAATTGGTCATTAATCCTATGGGTAATCGTAAAGTTATTCCCTTTTTGCTTTGGGCAATATTAATTGCGATCTTATCCTTAATGCCAACCGATAAGCTACCTGATCCAAAAATCACGAATATTGACAAAGCTGTACATTTAACGATGTATGGAATTTTATCTTTATTAGCGTGCTTGGGATTAGCGAATGAGAGTCGGAAAAGATTTTTTACAATCGCCCTTTTCAGTGCATCTTATGGCTTCGGCTTGGAGTGCTGTCAAGGGCTTTTTTGTACCTACCGGAGTTTTGACTGGTGGGACGCTGTTTACAATTGTCTTGGCGCTATTTTAGGCGTTGTCCTATTTCTTATTTATGTGAGAATAAGAAAGGAAAAAGACTAAGGATTTTATCCTTAATTTTAGGCTATGCATAAAATTTTAGCCTATCAGATATTAGATAATTCCCTTTCGAGGTGGATCATTTTTATCGCGTTTGTACTACTAGCCTACTTTTTCAAAAAGTACATTTCGCAGTTATTAAGTGCTATTGTTTATAAACTTTTTAGAAGATTAACTTCTGAAAACGAAGCAAAAAAATTCCATTATCTCATGCACAAGCCATTTGAATGGTTTGTCGTCTATACCAGCGTTTACTTCGCTTTTAAGGCTTTACATTTTCCTGCGACCTTGCAAGAATTTGCGAAGGAAGAGTTAGATCTCAACTTCTTCTTACACGCTATTTATAGAGCCATTGGTT
Source organism: Chitinophagales bacterium (assembly GCA_026461075.1). Classification (GTDB taxonomy): domain Bacteria; phylum Bacteroidota; class Bacteroidia; order Chitinophagales; family CAIODY01; genus JAHEYX01. Next base: position 36,297 of record JAPJNH010000091.1, on the reverse strand, counting down.
ATTGTATTAACACGTGGATTATCTGGCGAATCATCGATTTCTTGGCATTTATTTTCTATCAAAAATTTTCCGAAAACAATCGTCGCGTAGATCGTCAGATCGTTCCATTTTTCAAAGACAGTATAAAAGTATTAGTTGCCGTTGTAACGGTTATTATCAGTCTTCGTTACATATTCAATCTTAATAATACTTCCATACTTTCTACTTTAGGTTTTACGGCTGTCGCTATCGGTTTGGCCTTAAAAGATACGATTGAAAACTTATTTGGATCATTCACTCTTTTATTAGATAAGCCCTTCACAGTTGGAGATACCATTCGATTTAATGGTATTGAAGGCACCGTTGAAAAAGTAGGATTCCGTTCAACAAAAATTAGAACCTTAGATAAGTCACTCATCAGTGTTCCAAATAAGCAATTAGTGGAGGGGTTGCCAGATAATATTAGCGGCAGAACCAGTAGAAGACATGAGATGATATTCTACTTAAGTGTGAATAGCAAAAGTGATGCTGTAAAAAAATTATTACTTGAAATCGATCGACTGATTAATAGTCATGCATTAATTCATGCAGAGAAAGCGCCTTACCTAAAATCGATTAGTTTAGATGGTATAGAAATCTGGGTGGCATTCAGCGTTGAAACGGGAGACAGCAAAATTTTCAATGCGACAAAAGAAGAGATACACCTCGCCATTTTAAGATTTATTGAAGAAGGACATTTACAACTTAACGAGCGTCACTAAATTAATCGTATGCGCAAACAAGGACTTTTTCTAATCCTATTTTTTTTAATTAGTATTTTCAATAATACTGCAAAGGCGCAGCTTCACCCCAATTTTCTAAGTCATTTACAAGGAGGATTGAAGGCGAGTATGCCAGGCAATTACGTGTTACTCGTTAAGGCTGATCCAAGTATTTTGGAACAAAAGCTTAACGCCTTCGGAGGAAGAGTACGTTACCACATTCAAGATATTTATTCAGTAGAAGTTCCAATTGCCAATTATAAAAGTTTCTTACAAGGTGATTGGTTTACGCAAGCAGAACATTATTATCATACAGGGAAATTACTAGATGATCAAAGCAGGATTAACAGTAATGTAAACGGCGTTAGCAATGGCACAGCCCCTTTGACACAAGGCTATGATGGAAGTAACGTTGTTGTTGGAATCATGGATTCCGGATTGGATTTCACGCATCCTGATTTTAAGCGTCGTAATGGTAATACAAGAGTCCGTTATCTATGGGATCAAACGAAAACAGGTGCAGGAACGGCTCCTAGTCCGTATAATTATGGCAGAGACTGGGATAGTACTGCGATTAACGCAGGTACTTGTACGCATAGTCCGAATTTGAATTATTTTGGTCATGGTACCGGCGTAACGGGTATTGCGGCAGGCAATGGGCAACAAAGAAATTCGTATAGAGGGATGGCGCCTAATGCGGATATAGTTTTTGTAGCGATAGATTTTAGTGGTGCGAGTGGAAATGATTTTATAAGCTGTGTATTAGATGCCGCCAACTATTGCTTTAGCAAAGCCAATTTACTTGGCAAGCCTTGCGTTATCAATGCTAGTCTGGGGACGTATTCAGGCGCACATGACAATCAAGACCTTGCTACACAAGCGATGGAAAACTTAGTAACAGGACAAAGCGGACGTGCATTTGTTGCTGCAGCAGGAAACGCTGGTGGCAGTGCGTTACATTTGGGATATACGATTCCAACAAATGATTCTGCCTTTACGTGGTTCAATTCATTTTCTGTAGGTGGCGGACAATATGTTGCCTATTTTGAGATGTACAGCGACTATGCACAATGGAATAATGCGTATGTTTCTATCGGCTGTGATTATGTAAATGGAGGAACAGTTTCAAAGCGAGGAAAAACAAAATGGCTGAATGCACTATCAGATTATTCTATGGGCACGCTGCAGAATTATGTTCGTTATGATACTATTCGAAATAATAATGGCAAGCGACTTGGAATAGTAGAGAGTTATATTGAAAAACAGAACGGGCGTTACTTTGAATACATCGGTGTTTATGTAGATTCCAATACGAATTATACATGGCGTTTTAGTACAAAGGGTAATGGTAAATTCGATGCATGGAGTCACCCGAGCTATACAGGGACTTCGTTATTACGAAATGCAATTCCTAGCGCAGCGCAATATGCAGAAATTTCTAAATATAAATTACCGGACACCAATCAAACCATTGTAGGATATTGGAATTGCTCTCCGAAAGTTATTAGCGTTGGTAATTATTTAAACCGTAATCAATTTCCAATATTTACCGGAGGCGTGAATAATTGCGACCCGCGATTAGTAGGAAAAATTTACCCAACTTCTAGTATGGGTCCGACACGTTCAGGCTTGAACAAACCAGATATTTCCGCGCCAGGGGAATGGACAATGGCAGCCATAGATCTTTACTGGATCAACTGGGCAAAAACGAATAATCCATCTGGTGTGTATGTAGATACCTTACACGGTCCGATGAAAGGAACTTCCGCGGCTTCTCCAGCAGTAGCAGGAATCATTGCTTGTTATTTACAAAAGAATCCAACGGCAAATTGGAATCAAATAAAAACGGCCCTTACCACTTGTAAAAAAACAGATACCTATACAGGTGTTGTTCCAAATAACTTATATGGTTATGGAAAAGTCGATGCCTTTCAATTTTTAAATTGTGAAGGTTGTATAAGTAGTAATGCAGCGAATTACAACCCATATGCGCAAATCAATAATGGCACTTGCGTTATGGCACAAATACCGAGTAATGATCAGATATGTAACGCTTGGAATTTTTCATCGAATAGTAATAAAATTGCGAATAGCACACAATTAATTGCATACGACAGAGGTGCGGTTTTATTGGGAGGTATTAGTAATGCAAACAATAGCAATCCTCCTTCGGGGCCGAATTTAGTTTATGTAGATGGGAATACTGGCGGGGCAAGCGCTAATGGTATGAACGAACCAAGTAGTGCGTGTGGAACCGCTAATAATCTAGTAAAAAGTGTTTGGTTCAAATGTATGATTCCAACGCTCGGAAGCACCGGACTGAGTTTTCGTTGTGATAATGCCACCACAAATTTCAATACGATATTGAATGCGTATATCATCAATAATAGCAATTGCAGTAGCCCAAGCTGGACGAATATTGGCTGTAGCAATAATGGCATATTGAATTTAAGCGCAGTAAATTTAGTGCCCTATGCTGGTCAGATTTTGTATTTACAATTACAAGGAGAAGGTATTAACGCGAGCGGGAATTATAGATTGAGTATTCAGGCAAACGCACCTAGTATTGCGATTACTAATGCAAGTACCTCCTCCTTAACGGTGCAGATTCCTAGCGTGAATAATTGCAATAGTTTACAATTATTTTGGAGGAATACCGGCACAATTGGCTATTCCACTGTCAACTTATCACCAAGCATAAGTACTTATGGTATCAATAATTTAGTTTCTGGAAATAGTTATCAGATTTGGGTAAAGTATATAAACAATTCACAAGCATTCTATAGCCAAACTCAAACCGCATCGACGCTTGCAGGTTGTTCGAATTCACTTACGAATCCTACTGCCACAGGGATTACGAATCACTGTGCGCAAGTAAATGTAAGTTGGAATGCACATCCCCTTGCGCAGGCTGTTTATGCTTATCGTTTGTATTGGTCAAAGCAAGGAAATAGTGGCTACAATGTCATTTCACTCACGAATCCTAATTATACGATTACAGGTCTAAGTATCAATGAAACATACAATATTTGGTATCGCGTACTTTGTAGCGGAGGCGCACAAGTTGTTTCAGGAATTAGCTCCTATCAAACATGTGGTGGCGCAGCGAGATTTGCGGACACTAGCAGTATAAGTTCTTCTTATTTAATTTCTGGAGATTATCAAAACTTGCAATTCAATGAGGTGGATATTCGAGAAGTCGCATTAGCAACAGAACCTAAGGACTTAGACCATCAAATTTCAACCGTAAATTTATCCTTTGAAAAAGTAATGAATACCGCAGATGCTTTCAAGATAGAGATAGCTCCAAATCCTAGTTCTGAACGAATCAGTATTCAGCTAGTCAATTCACTTGCGAATAGTAGTGATTTAACTATTATGGATGCCACCGGAAAAATCATCTTAAGAAAAGTCATCGCAGCCAATGTAAATACCATTGAATTAGAGGTGAATGATCTTGCCAATGGACTGTATTTCGTTCAACTTAAAAATGGGGAAGGAATCAGCAATGAAAAATTTATTGTTCAACACTAGACAATAAAACAAGACCGGCTTGCGTTAGTTATGCATGCAAGCGTGGAAAAGCATTCTTATAGGTATCCTTTTATTGTGGCAGACAAAGTCGTTTGCACAAGCAATTTTATTTGATGAACACTTTCATTCATTGAATAAAAATGAATTTATTGGCGATACAGGAAATTTTCAAATCAACACGCTACAACAGTTACAGCTCGCGGGATTCAACCACCCAGACACAGCTAATTTGTGGCATCAGCATATTGATAGTACTTGGCAGGAACAGCAGTTATGGGTACAATTAAAATTTTCACCATCTGCATCCAACCAATTCAGGTGGTACTTGGCGAGTAATTCCTATAAACAGTCAGATACTAGCTTTAAAGCTTATTTTATAGAAGTCGGGGAAAACGGAAACAATGATACATGGCGTTTTATGAAACAAGAGGGGCAGACTATCTCTCAACTGACGAACGGGACTTTGGGATTACTTGCTAAAAATGAGAACACATTTAGGTTGCGTATTAGATATCAACGTCCAAATTGGCAAATCAGCATCGATAGTTTAGGTAGTAGACAGTTTGAATTTAGAACAGATATTCGGGATAGTATTTCGTTTGCATGTAGTGCAACAGGCATACGAATGGTTTATACGAGTACGCGCGCAAAATTATTTTTCGTAGATGATTGGTATATTGGGGATAGTATTGTCGACTATCAGGCTCCCTATGTAAATGCACTCTCCTACTCTCTTCCAAAAGAGATTATTGTGCATTATTCGGAAGCCGTGCGGAAAGAATCTCTAAAAAAAGAAAACTTCTTATTGGACGGAAATTCGATGGATAGTGTATTTCGAGATGCAATCGAATTTGACAAGGTTCATTTGATTACTTCTTCCAAATTGAGTGAGGGACTTCATTATCTATTTTCTTCCAATGTCAGTGACGAAGCCGGGAATACTATGACGGGAATAAATTCTCCTTTAGAAATCAATCAATGTACATATCATGAAATTTTGATTAGCGAGTTTTTAGCAGACCCGACTCCGAGTATCGGATTGCCTAACTGCGAGTTTGTAGAGTTGTATAATCCGACAAAGGACAGTTTTAACTTGCATGATTTTTATTTCGGAGACAGTAGTCGACTAACACGTTTTCAAAAAGAAAATTGGATCCATAAGAATGAATACTTAATTGTTTGCGCTGCTAGCAATTGCAAGCTTTTTTCAAATCAACACTGTATTGAAACGGATGACTTCCCTTCCTTAAATAATGGTGGCGACAAGCTAGTTTTACTAAACCAAGACAGCACGCCGGTAGATGTGATATCTTATGATTTAAGTTATTATGCAGATGCATTTAAAAGTAATGGCGGCTTTAGTATAGAACGACTAGATTTAAATCATCCGTGCGATAATCCATCTAATTGGCAGGCGAGCGTATCACCTATTGGCGGGACGCCAGGTGAAAGAAACAGTATAATAAAAACGATTAGTCCGCATGAAGCTTTTGAATGTTTACACGGAGCGCTTATTAATTCAAACCGCGTCTCAATCACATTGAATGAATCGCTGCGAGCCGATCAAATCTCTCACGCAAGCTGTTATTTGGAAGAAACGGAAGACACGCTTAAGGGAATAATCTATAATTATAACCAACCGAATCAACTGCAATTTATTAGTCCTGTTGCACTCGACACTCATTCGATTTACACGATTCGTTTACAAGGAATTGAAAACTGTTTTGGTCAAGCGATTAATACAAATAAAAGTCTTGCTATTGGCTATGGCTTTGAAACCGATAGTGGAGAGATCTGTATTAATGAAATCCTATTTAATCCTAAACCTGAGGACGATGATTATATCGAGTTGTATAACACAAGTACGAGAAGTTTGGATTTAAGCCAATTAAAAATCGCTAAATTGTTAAATGGAAGCGCAGAACAATTTTACCAGTTGATAAATACTCCACGCAATATTCTACCACAAGAAATCCTTTGCCTTTCGAAAGATCCGGATAAAACTTGTTTAAGCTATCCAAGCAACCAAAGAGAACAGGTGATTGCATATCATACCATTTGCTCGATGAATGATGATACGGATAGAATTATATTAATCAATCGACACGGAATAAAAGTCGAGGAAGTAGCTTATCATGAAAACTGGCAACATCCCTTACTTAAGGATGTTGAAGGAGTAGCACTTGAACGGAGAAGTAGTTCACAGTCGGGACTTAACAAAGCGAATTGGGTGAGTGCTTGTGCGAATGATGGTTATGGGACACCGGGATTAAAGAACGCGGCTTCGGTAGATATTCAAAGTAAGGATAGTAGCGAAGATTGGCTATTGTATCCAAAGCTATTAACGCCTAACGGAGACGGGGTCGACGATTACCTTTATCTGAAGAAAAAAATGGCAGACAACACATCAGTTGCGGAGATAAAAGTATTCAGTGTGGATGGAGAACTTGTCAAGAAAATCTGTGACCCCCAAACCATATCCGACCAAGAATTGCAAATATGGAATGGGTTTACAGAAGATTGCAGGGTGGGTCCAACAGCAATCTATTACATCTGGATACGTTATGAGGAGTTGGACAAAAAAACAAAAACAAGTTTACTCCCCTTTTACCTATTCAGTGCTAAGAACTTCTAAAGGCGATTTCATGATAAGTCTTCACGTGCTGACCTAAGAAAACGCGCGCGTAAATACGTAATACAGCTAATTCTAGCACAATGAAGGTTATCGAACTTATGATTAATAAAATGGTTTGGTTTGCTTCGATTTCCGTAAATAATAGGTCGTAACCAAGGAATGTTGGAGAAATAGGGAACCCAATCATTGTTAATGCACTTACCAGAAACGCGAGCGCATATTTTGGATGTTCATAAACATGACCATGAAATGAATTTAGATTAACTGAATTTTCTACGCTTTGCACTTTATATAATGCATACCAACCAAGGACAAATGCACCAATTTCGCCGCTGAAATAAATCAATACTTGCTCTGTATCAAAAGTGTGATTCTGAACAATAGAAAGCATAAAAAACAACTGACTAATTGCAATGGCTGTCCAAGACATTAAGGCAGAGCGACGATTGGTCCAAGCGTAGAAAATTAAAATCAAGGATAACAAGGCAAATAGAATGGAGATGTATCGCATTTCGAAACGATCCATTCCAAAATAAAGTCCTAAAGTAATGGCGACACCCGACAAAGAAAGAATAGCTAAAATATATTTGTTGCCCATAAAAACAAAAGCTCCTCCTAATTTCTTCAATTGCTTCCATATCCCATGATACCAGAAGTAATCTAAGTTAAACTCCTTCACAGAAAGAATATAAAGTGTATTACGCAATTTCTTAGGTAAGCGACTCAACATATATCTTTTATTTGGATCATAGTTGAAGAACTGTTGATGAATCAAGTAACTCATAATAGACGGAGACACCAGTAACTGATAAACTCGCAACATAGCATTCAACGCGAAATGAACGAGTGCAAGAATCGGTAATCCTAAAGCTAGTTCAACAAAAATAATTCCAATTTGAGCTAAGGAAGAATACGCAATTTGCGTTTTAGCGGTGGATTGAACAGAGCCCGCTAAAGAACCTAGTAAAAAGCTAATTAAACCTAAAGCAGCCAATACATACCGGAAAGAATCAACCGCTTGCCAAATCGGCATCGTACGAATTAATAAAAACACTCCGAGATGTACGCTCAAAGATCCGTAGAAAATGGCGCTACTTACCGTTGGACCTTCCATGGCACGCGGCAACCAGGAGGAGAATGGAAATTGCGCAGACTTCACTGCGGCAGCAAATAGGAACAGCAAGGCAATACTCCAAACGTAATTAGGATGTGCACCTAACGCGAGCGCGAATTTATCACTATTCAAATCTGTAAACATGATATTGGTATGCATCATATGATGAATGAACCAAACACCGGCAATTAACGCTACGTCACCCATTCGGTAAAAGGACAATACTTTCATCGCATTACGCACAGGTAAATACCGATCTCTGTAAAAAGAGATCAGCAAGAATGAAGCTATTCCAACTATTTCCCATCCTAAGAAAAAAGTTTCGAAATTTCCAGATAAGCAAACTAAGTTCAAACCTATCGCGAAGAGTAAAAGGTGATTATAAAACCGCTTATAACCACTTTCTCTGTGCATATACGTCTTGCTAACTTTGGCAATAATGGCTAAAATAAAAAACGCCACAAGTCCATAGGTAATACTCAGCTTATCAATAAAGAAATCAACTCCGAAACGAAATTCATTTCTATCGTAGGCCGTAATAAGATGAACTGCTTTCGTAGCATTGGCATTAAGAATGGAATGAAAACCAAGTGAAAGATAACCTATCACTTGTAAGACTGACATTCCTGTTGCCATTCTAGAAAGACCATACTCTTGGTGATTCTTAAAAAACAAACTCCCAAAAAAAGTTAGGATGGGGAGTAAAAACAAAATATATACTATGATTTCCATTGAATATTATTCTCAATTTGATAAATAGGTAAATTCTCAAAAGTTGCATGCGTAATCGCATTAGTCATCATTTCTGGAGCTTCCTCAAATAAATGATGAACGCTTGCTACTGCCTTCGCATCCAATGCTTCCGCATGATAGTGTAGAAAATGACCATTGCGATAATAAAAGAACTCTTGCGTATCAGGATGGAGTGCCATAATATGAACCCATTCATTCTTATACCATTCATACATGGCAGGATTGCTTTGAATCACCTTCAAAACAACCTCTGGAAAATGTTCTACGACCACTAATAAGCGAACCGGATCATGTGGCTCAATCATCTGCCAAGGTAAACCAGGGCGTAAATCGCCATCACTACTATTAGCTACGCCTATCAATCCGACTACGTTATGTGGCAATTTGGTACCACAACCTAATTTTACATTATCAACCCGTGAGAAATAATACTCCAAATTAATACCACCACATACCACTCCAATAGGAGCCATAACGTTGGCTAAATATTTCCCTTCCAAATCTGTACGATAATCATAAGAATTAAGAAAGGCACGTCGGTCTAAAAACAAACCTCGCGTAAGTTCTCTTCGTCCTACAATACATAATGAGTTCGTTCCATGACCAAGTTCCGGTCGAGGTTCAAACAATTCAACCGAACGATCATAAATTGCTTTACGAATTTTTTTAATCGGTTGTTTGGTAGAAATAGAAGCAAAACGACGCGAACGTTCTTTCGCATTTAAATCAAGCGCATCCTCAAATGCTTGCTTAACTTCTTGATGTGTATGCAACTGATTGGCTGGTATTCCGTTTTCATCATAATACCCAATAGTATCTGCTGCGGTATCATGCATAGCAGGAACGAACACTGTAGTTGAAGGTATAATTATCCCTTTTAAAGCAAGTTCCTGACGAACTTTCGGATGATTAGCCATTCCCGCAAAGACGCGTGCATTCGTTGCGCCAGGACGCCCACTACAAGCGCCACAATCGTGTGCTCCGTGATGCGGATTATTAGCGCTCGAACTACCATGTGCTACCACATAAATCAAATCGGCAAAATTTGCTATCAATCCAATACCTCGTAAGAAATTCTCCACGCGTACTGTCATTTCTTCAATTGTAAATCCAACTTGCAAATCGTATTCACGATCGGTCACAGCTTTATTTTCAATCGTTAATGCGCTCCCCTTCGTCATGTGTGAGAAGGCATCTGAAATTGAAGGGGTCATTTTCGGCATGAAAATCCCTTGTAGTAGCTTCGGTAAAGCTAAAGCCCCTAAATAAAAGGTGCTAAATATATTCGTCTCCAATTTATGAGAACTTGGAGAGAACATAATATCGGAGTCGTGATGCACGTGTGCGGCCATCTCCTTTATCAAATATTTAGGCGTAACTGGCGCAGGACAAAGCTTATCTAAAAACTTGGTATCCTGTTGTAGATAGTAGAATTCCACACCAAAGAAACCAGGTGCTCCGAAAGTAATTGCATCTGGTGCTACTAGCTCCAAATGTCGACGCAAGGAACATTCACGCTCATCAATACAAAATATTGCTTGAAAGCTTGTTTTATCATGAACGGTCCGCGTACGTTTCAAATTGCCTTGTATACCTGTTACTACTTGATCATAATAATTCCATTCGAAAGCGTCCTGCCAAATCTTAATTACTTCATCCAACTCCGTTAAAGATGTTTCGGCCAAAATATCAACCGGAGCATCCTGTGTGAAAGAAGCTATCGGCTTCCAATCACTTCCTAATTCCGCATGAAGCGCATCCATTTCTAGAAGAAGCTCAAAAATACAGAGCTCCTGCAATGTAATCGGACGCTTTAACAATAAGGCTCCAGGATTTTCAGTTAGAACAGCTACGATTCCACTCCAACCACGATGACTAAAACACAAATCATATAAATACTGTTCATAATAGGATTCGTCACCCACTATTCGTTTTAGCAAGTCTTCGATACGAACACCATCCTTCATTAGCAAAGCCTTTGCTTCAGCAGTTCGAAAGAAAGAGGCTGCGGAGTTTTGTTCCATGGATCGAATTGCTCCTAAAAAAGAATCCGTTTGCTCCGGAAACTCCCACACTGAAATCCCTTGGTCGAGATAAGACGCTAAAATTCGATACAACAATGGATGTGTCAAAGTATCTAAATCAAGGCGATATTGCTTTTTCCAATTAGCTCGCAACAAACCAATCCTAGAAGGAATGCTAGAGTCGTATTCTTGGTAAAGCACTTTTTTTACCCAAGCTTCTAAATTATCCTCCCCCTTGCGCTCGATGATTATCCGTTCAATAACAGATTCAGTAATTCGACCTTTTTTATAAAGTTCTCTAAATTCAGAAAGCTGTAAACTTACTTTGAAACCAAAGATTTTAGAGGCTCTAAAAATTCCTTCATAAAACTTCATACTTTGAAAAGCATGTAAAGAATTATGATGTACGAAATCCTTTAAAGTCATCTGCGACGGCAGATAATGCATGATATCATGCAAGGTATGCTCTATATCAAATGAATGTTTTCCCATTGCTAAATTATAAAGCAGTTTGTAGTTGTAAAATGAGCGAGCCTTTACGAGTGATCAACTCTCCTGTATTTTTGAAAACAGGACGATCTTGATATCCGACAGTCAACTTCGAATTATGTCCATCTAAAAGAATATTCATACCTGCTTCGAAAAAGTTCATCGGCACTTTAAGTGCGGTATAATAAGATCTTTGCATGGACGCATAAGGCATAAAGTTTAACTTAGCTATTTTTTGAGATAGCTTATAACCTAGCTGCATATAGTAGGAAGTCCCAGTTCCATAGGCAGGAAATCGATTACCACCACCGTTTAAAATCGTGAGATCTTTCGAACCCGTCATTGGATTCATAGCTCCAAGCATGCGAAGATAATTGTGACCAAAATCGGTATAAGCTACATTCGCATAATAGCTAATAGCTGCACCTTTATGTCCGACAGGAGCATCATAAAAATAATCGATCGAGGCGAATAGAAGCGCATGAAATACGGTGTCGCTATTATTGTTTAAAGCCCACATCGCGTTTGGCTGATAGGTGATACCTGCGCCTAGCGAACTCACTTTTTTGGCGCCTAAATAAGTGCCGGCAAAGTAGGGTGTTTTGTTTTGCTCTTTATCCTTGAATTCATAATTCAGATAGGCATTCCATTGCATTTTAGGAGGCAGTGGACTGAAAGAGGATTTTTTTGAAATCGTAACAGAAGAAGCAATTGGACTTTTTTGAATATCAAAAGGCTGTACCATTGCTAGTCGATAATTCAATTTACCCAAATAACCTTTTGCATATAACCCTAGACGACGGATGAATTGATCCGTTACATCATTGGTAGTTTGAAATTGCAAAGGTGCGTCAACACCCATAATAGAGGCTACAGCTGGAGAAGAAAAACGCGAAAACCCAACCCAAGAACTTAATCCTCCACCTAAGGCCAACTTATCTTTTATGACTTCATAATCCGAACAAGCATCCATTACATAGAAACCAGTTTGACGATCACTATAAGAATGAAAATTATTCAAGCCTAATTGCGCATACATAAATACACGATCACTTAGTTGCGATTGAAATTGCACACGAAAACGACGGATACCAATATCTAATCCTTTATCCTTCGCATAGCCATTATAAGTAGAACCTGGATTCATGTCTGTATGACGTAACCAGAACTGTCCTGTGGCGTTCACTTTCACATAGTGTGAATTATCAGCATTCAATGACCAACTTAATGGATTATTCGGTGTATTCGTCGCAAAGGCGTTTACACTTATACAGGTTATAAGTGCTAACAAAAGTTTCTTCAACATATTTTTTTTCATGTTCCTACTTAATTTAATTTTCTAGCCGACAAACTATGGTTCGAAAATGCACGATGTTGATTCAATCCGATTAATTCCACTCGTCCTCCCGTATGTGCATAATCGTGCTCAAACAAATGAATATTTTCCATGGCAGAATGATCTAAGAAATTACAATTACTGCAATCTATTTGAATCAATTTACCACCTTCAATTGCATACAACTGCTTTTTAATTCCCATAAAGTTAGAAAATACGGCTGCGTTATTTAATCGAATTAAAAGCGTATCCTCATTTAAATCTACCAACTCAATATTCGCTTTCAACGCTTTTTTAAACGACTTTCCATTTATCAAATTTACTATAAACTCCGTTACAATACCCGCGGCAATACCAACCAACAAATCGACACCTAAGGTAAACAGGACCGTTACAACAAATACCAACAATTGCTCCTTGCCTATTTGATAAGCGTGTTTAAACTCCTTAGGATGCGCTAACTTGATACCAACACCTATTAGCAATGCACTCAAAGCAGCTGTTGGTATTAATTGCAATACAGGTACCGCTAATAACATGAACGAAAGTAAAAACAATCCATGAAAGAAGTTAGCCCAACGAGTCTTTGCTCCGTTACTAACATTCGAAGAGCTACGAGCTACTTCTGAAATCATCGGCAAACCTCCTAACAAACTAGACAAAACGTTACCTCCACCAACAGCAATCAAATCTTTATTAAAATCAGACTTACGCTTGTATGGATCTAATAAATCAATTGCTTTTGCAGTCAATAGTGATTCTAATGAACCAATGATTGCGAACAGAATCACATATTGAATAAACGTCCCCATTTGCTGCATACCACCGAATGAAGCATTAATATGAATCAAATCAGTAAACGGCTTGTCGAATTTCAATAAGGCACCTTTAGTTCCTTTCAAACCCAAACTTGCAGCCATAGGAATTGCAATTATGAGTATGATTACTGGTAATGGTATTTTCTTCAACCATTTGAACGGTAACATGGGGATACCCAATACCAAGGCTAAAGAAACTAAACCAACTTTTACAACATTAAGATGTTCAGGAATACTTGCAAACGTTTTGGGTAAGGCCGCTAGTAATTCAAGAGGTTCAACCATCGGCTTGCCATGCTCATTGAGCGGATTCACCCCTAATAAGATGTGCAATTGTTTGGAGATAATTATCAAACCAATCGCTGCTAGCATTCCATGCACAGCAGAAAGAGGAAAGAAATCAGACAATTTTCCCAATTTTAAAAGACCAAATAATATTTGCAATCCGGAAGCGACAACAATCGCTCCTAAGGTCATTTTCCACCCCATTTCACCACCACCGAAAGCAGCTACCGAACCTGCGCATATTACAATTAATCCAGCAGCAGGACCTTTAATCGTTAATCGTGAACCTGCAAAAAGACTGACTAAAATTCCTCCAATAATCGCGCTTAATACGCCATACATTGGATTGGGAAAATCACTTGCTTTAGCGATGCCCAAACTCAAAGGCAAGGCTAATAATGAAACAATAAAACCAGAACTTATTTCACTTAGAAAATTTTGACGAAGACCAGCCAAACCATCTTTTGGCGTCTCTTTAGAAAGATTTAATGACATAAAAGAAAAAAAATAGTCCATCGGAAAGATGGAGATTAGAAAATCAGATTAAAACGAAATAGAGATTCGTTTTTATATTCTGATGTTCTGGCACACTAAATAAACAGGTGTGCATGCAGGAGTGATATCAAACTTCGAACTAAAACAACTTAGTTGCGAATCCGCTCCTCTAAATTCAAATAATAAATGATATAAAATTACAGCATGCAAACGAAGATTCGTATGCAGCAAGTCTTCTTCCTCTTCCTCATCCTCCTCCACATAGAAAACCTTTTCCTCTTCGTTATTCACACTAGGTGATAGTTGTAATGATTTGAAATCATCAACACCCAACTTCTCAACAGAATTCGAACTTACATTCGAACAATTAGTTTTCATAAATGCATAAGACGAATTGCCATTCATTAGCAACCAAAGGGTCAACAGTAAAAGGGACAAAAGTCTGCGCATTAGAATACAAAAATGAAACCTTTAAACTTCAAATTAAAATTTTTGGGTCTAATTTTTTGTTAACGCCTACAAGGACATTAGGATCAAGGCATTCAAACTTAGCTTTTAACACGAAATCATTACCTTTGTAGGATGCAAGAAGAACAAAAAACACCGAGCACTACTCCTATTGCGCAATTAGGCGAATTTGGATTAATTGATCATCTAACGAAGAATTTCCCTCCGCAAGATAATCGCATCATCAAAGGTATTGGTGATGATTGTGCTGTCATTGAGACCGGCTCCGATACACACTACGAACTCGTAACAACTGATATTTTGGCTGAAGGTATTCACTTCGACCTTGCCTATACGCCGCTAAAACATTTGGGTTACAAAAGTGTAGTGGTCAACCTCAGCGATATTTATGCGATGAACGGCACACCAAAATACATCACTGTTTCTGTTGCTATTTCTAGCAAATACACTGTTGAGGCCATGGAAGAGTTCTATACCGGCATGTATTTAGCTTGTCAGAATTATGGCGTAGAAATGATTGGTGGTGATACTACTAGCTCTTTAAAGGGTCTTTTTGTAAGCATTACAGCGATTGGAGAAGTAGAGAAGGACAAGGTGGTCTATCGTAATGGAGCTAAGCTTAACGACTTGATTTGCGTTTCTGGAGACCTTGGCGCGGCTTTTATGGGATTGCAATTGCTAGAACGTGAAAAGCAAATATTTAAGGAACATCCAGGTGTTCAACCCGACCTTGAAAATCAACACTATATTTTAGGAAGACAATTAAAACCAGAAGCCAGAAAAGATATCATTAAACTTTTAGCAGAAAAGGGAGTCCAACCTACAGCAATGATGGATATCTCGGATGGTTTGAGTAGCGAATTGACACATATTTGCCGACAAAGTATTTGCGGTGCTCGAGTTTATGAAGAGAAAATCCCAATTCATTCCGATACTTACGAGATGGCTGTGAAAATGAAAATCGATACCATTACGGCTTATATGAATGGAGGTGAAGATTACGAACTTCTATTCACCATTAAGCAAGAGGATTTCGAAAAAGTGAAAGATTTAGAAGACATCAGTGTCATCGGCCATATAACAGATCCAAGCTTAGGGTTAAGATTGGTGAGTAAGCAAGGAAGTGAAGTGGATATTGCAGCAGCAGGCTGGAATTCATTTACAGAAACAAAATAAATAGCATTCATATGAAAAAAATAATCATCAGCGCGCTTAGCATTGCCATTGCAGGCGCATTAATCCTTTCTCAGACTTCCTGTGAAAAGGAAGGTTCAAACGCTAGTAATACCTCGAAATATAATGAAAACGAAAGTCACAATATGGGGCAAAACTGTATGAATTGTCATAAGAGTGGCGGGCAAGGAGATGGTTGGTTTACTGCAGCAGGTACCATGTACAAAGCAGATTTAGTGACTTTACAACCGAATTCAACCGTCTATTTATATACAGGAGCGAATGGTTCTGGTAACCTAGTTGCGACATTAGAAGTGGATGCAAAAGGCAATTTCTATACAACGAATGCGATTGACTTTGGTGGAGGTTTATATCCTGCAACAAAGGGTCCTAGTGGGACCATGCATTATATGAGTCAAGTTACACGCACAGGTGCTTGTAATGGTTGTCATAACGGCAGCACTACAGATCATTTATATTGTGATTAATCGCTCATAGAAAAGATTCCATAAAAAAAGGCTCTTCGTTTGAAGAGCCTTTTTTATGAAACAAGATTAAAGTAGCAATTAGAATTTAAAGAAAATGGTAAGCATCGGAGCTGGAAACGCAAGGAACTTTGCTTGTTTGCCGTTTACATTTTTACGATTGCCTTTTCCATAAACCTGAATGATTGGAAGTGCAAATTGGAAAGCCGTTTTAAGACTAGATTGTATACGTATTCCTGGCATTAAAATAACCACGGTTTTCAACGATTTATTAAAATCATATGTATTGCTATAGGTTGTAGAATTAATCGAATTACCATTAGGATCTGTACCACTAACATACTCCAACACAGTCGCTGTTTTACAAAGATATTCGTGCTTATATATATATAATATATTATCTAAAACAAAACTTGCTTTGGTACCAATTTTCTTTATTCCAGCGATACCGAGCATAGGTCCAAATACTGTTTTTGCAGCCAAACCACTTCCTATTTCTATATCATCGCCCGAAACTTTACTGTAGGTAGTTTGATTATTGGAATAGTAATATGTCTCTTTAGTAACATTACTATAAACATTATATTCTTTATTCGTAATACGACTCACTTCATTGCCGATATTAAAATACGCGCCTCCGGCAGATAAGGAGATATTATTCTCTCTATCGCCAAACGTTACTGTTCCCCAATGCAAACCCATGTAACCACGACCTTGATTTAAAAAGCCTGAAGTCCCTAATAAAGTACCAAGGGCGAAATTTAATTTCGATTCAGACTTTTTGAAAGTATATTTCGCAGCAAGAATAAGCGGTGAGCCAATCCAGCTAGTCATGATACCAACATTCAAACGATCCGTAATGGAGAAGTGAATTTCTGGTCCGTGAATATTCGTCATACCATAATTGGCCCCTTTTGAAATAGGAAGCGCATTTGTAGTAAAAATATAACGGGTCGTAAAAATGTCTTCCGGCGCTTTAGGTTTTTGATAATTCCCAGCCTCAATCTTCTCCTGAACATCTTGTTTATTGACCACCTTTTGCATAGAAACAACTTCATTCTTATGCAGATATAATTTTCCAATGGTGTTCGTTTCTATAAACAGCTCACGGCCATCGTCACTGAGCACATGCCCTAGATATTCTGCACCGTTTACAGTTTTAATTACAAAGAGAGTAGTATCCTTTTTATCACTGGCAGATTGAGCAAAGCCACTAAATGTAATGGCAAGCAAAAAAAGCACAAACAATGGCAAAAACTTTTTCATTCTATTAGGAATTTATATTATACAAATTACGAAAAACTACGCATTTTTCAAAATATTGCGAATGACTACACTCGCGCACATCAAACCAAATACATTTGGGATATAGGAGATGGTGCCAATAAAGGAACGCTTCTTACTACCTTTTGGATTGATAGTCATTTTATCATCCTTAATCAACTCGGTAGAATACACGGCATCAAAACCTTTATGAATTCCGATTTTATGCAATAATTTTCGAACGTCTTTTGCTAATGGACAGATTTTCGTCTGTTCTATTGGAACAATTTTTACGCAAGTAGGATCGAGTTTTCTGCCTGCCCCCATAGAGCTCACCAACGGAATCTTACGATCTATGACTTTTTTAATAAAGAACACCTTGCTACTTAATGTATCGATACAGTCGCAAGCATAATCATATTTAGCAGCATCAAGGATGGTATCTGCTAAATCGTCCTTTATATAGACATTGAATACATTCACTTTCACCGCAGGGTTAATATCTTTCAAACGACGTTCCATAATGGCAACCTTCGATTCTCCAACATTTGTTTGTAAAGCGATAATTTGTCGATTGCAATTAGATGCTTCTACCACATCTGCATCGACAATGGTTATTTCACCAACACCCGCGCGAACGATTGCTTCGGCACAAATACCTCCTACTCCACCTAATCCAGCTACCAATACGTGCGCATTTTGCAGGCGATTGATTCCTTCCTCTCCTACTAACAATTCCGTTCTACTCATCCAAAACGGAACATTACCATTTAACTCTTCTGACATGCTTACTTTGTTAAGAATGGAAATAAAACATTCTGATATTTTTTATCATGAACCATTTTCTTCATTTTCATAAAACTATCATAAGGAGCTTTGTCAATGAACAAATTCACCAACCACGCAGGTACTAGTCCTCCAGGATCTAGACTGAGTTGATATTCTGCTAAAATCGTATTATCAGGAAGGATATTTAGCTTCCAAGTGGCTGCAAGTACGGGCACGCGAACAAATCCATCTTTCTCAGGAAGATACTTACACACAGATTCTATTTTGATATAGACCACATTATTTTTAAGATCTGGCTGAACCAACTGACGATAGACGCCATCTCTATTGGTACAAGGCCAAGGGAGACTGGTCTGTTGATAATAGATATGCTCCTTTTCACTGTTGGATTTCAATAATTTTGAAGCAAGGCAATTATACAAGTATTTTGGTTGGGCGGGGACGTCGCTAATGAAGGCGATGAAGGTATGCGCATTCACATTAAAGTGCGTAACGACCCTTAGCTCTTTTAACTGTTTACCGGGAACTTCCCGTGTATATATTTGAATTTCATCCTTGTCTTTTTCCAAATGCCATGCCCCTGCTTTTCCAGCAGCAAAACTTGCTTGAAAACTTAGCAACAGGATTAACAAGCTTACGATATATGGAAGGACTTTCTTCACACTACGAAAATAAGCATTGTTGAAGAAAGTCGATAAAAATGAGCGCTTATTTTACACAAAAATGACCCTTCTTAACTGAATAAGAACGGGCCACTTTTTATTTTACAAACCAAAATCCTATTTCCCAAAAAGTCGACTGAATAAAGACTTCGCATCATCGGAATCTTTTCCGCCTTCTTCACCTTTGCCAGGATCAGCTTCTTCAAAAAAATTAGCAGTCGGTTTCTCCTCACTATCAAATACAATGCGATTAAAATTCATTCTCGACTTTTTCTCCATTTTGAGCATCAAATCCATTCCTTCGCTGTCCTTAGAGAAATTGAAGCTGTTTTTAATACCAAAATCTGATGACTGACGCAATACATCATGATCCGCTCCGATATAGGTGAAAGTCCAATTACCTTTTTCCAAACGATCAATCATTGCGCGTATATCAGCTAGCTTATAGAATCGAGAGGAGTTTTCATAGCCATCCGTCATAATGGTTACTAGAACTTGATACTTGAACACTTTCCCTTCGACATTCGCCACAGTTTCAATTTGTTTTTCTAACTGGCTTATTCCTTTACCTAAGGCGTCTAGCAAGGGCGTACTACCATCAGGGCAATAGTTGTCATTGTTTATGGGTTTAATGGCGCTAACGGCAGCTAAATCATGAATTGTCTTTACATCCTGATTATTGAAGGTGTACATACTTACGAATTGCGACTGGCCTTGAAAATCCTTTTCTAAGGATTGCATAGACTGTAGTATTTCGTTGAATCCCGAAATAGTTTGCTCGCGGACTCCATCCATTGAGCCACTTTCATCTAGGAAAAGTAGGTTGAAAATTTTTGCTTTGTTGTTTTCCATAATGCTTTGAATTTAGAATGATTAATATTGAATGATACGTTCAATATTTCCATTCCTTTTATCCAAAAAATGAAAAACAATAAATTTTTATTGCGTAGCCTTTACTGCCTTTAGGAAGTTCTGCACTTGAAAACTGTCTTTTTCAGAGCCTGAACTATTATAACGTTCGTTTCCATTCCACAAGTAGGTAACGCCAGGGGTATTCGGTACTTTGAGGGTACCGAAGAAAGTCGCAGGATCCATTAATTGGTATGGATAGCTGGCACCTATAATTTTAAAGAATGTCGGTATTTTATCTGCTTCTTCATCCATAAAAATAATGTAGATAGGAGGCAGCTTCTCTTTTTTAGAGAGTGCAACCAAGAGTTTTCCTACATGTTGGCAATGATCGCAACCAGGTACAAATTGACAGATTATTTTCTTTCCATTATCAACTGTCACGACATTTCCTCCGAAATTATTGTAGGGTGCGAAGCGTGATGTTTTAAGCGCAGGGGCTTTTTCAGCGGGTCCTTGCGCAGCTTTGTCAATAGCCGTAGAAGTGTTTACAATGGATTGTTTGGATTGCGAAGTTTCTACTGTTTCATTTGCCGTAGCTTCTTCGGATGCTTGGATCGTATTGACTACCGGAGCGGGTGTTGCTTTACAAGGCGCATAAGGTGAAAGCATAAAAATTATCGCGGTGGTACCTGCTAATAGCCACAATAAAACATGGTAATTATTTTTCTCTTCTCCCAAAAACTCTTTCTTCTTCCAAAGGAAAGCTAGAATTAAAATTGCAATGACATTTTTTAGGAAGGCTGCAAAAGGCGACATCGGTAAAAGATTTCCGAAACAACCACAATTACCTGCAAAAGCACCATGAACAGACATTTGAATAGCTAGGTGCACACAGAAAAAAACAAGTAAAGCGATGGTAGCAGGAAGTACGATATGACGAAGATAATTCCGTTGCATCATAGCGAAGGCTAAGAAAAATTCTAGGCTAATCGCCAAACGTGCTAGCATTGGAGCTTTACACCAGTTGACAATACCTAGATCTACCAACTGCTTCGTAAAATCTACCGTATTCGGATAAAACTTGGAGAAGCCGGATAGTAAAAACATCAAAATGACAATCCAACGAAGGGAAAGTCCTATAGCACGATAGTTGGCAGAAGATAATTTCATATAAAATAATAGTTATGAGCTAGTAATATTCAAATTTACAAATTCCACTCTTTCATCCATCATAATAACACAAAATTGACAATTGGAAACACCAAACCAAGTAAAGTAGGGACGGTTACTTTAATTCGATAATTAAAATTTAACGACTAATAGCAATAAGGCAATGGTGGTCAAAACAAACGACCACCATTCGTTTTTACGAAGACTTTCTTTCAAAATCAACTTCCCTATAAACAAATAGGAAACTTCAATAATTAGGCCGATCAAAACAATCATGCTTACTGGCAATAGCGTAAGAGATAGATTATTCAGCAACATCCCAATAACAATACAACAAGCCATCCCCAAAATGTATAAATAGGATTTTACAGGTCTATTCACCTTAAGAGCTTGTTTCGATAAAAACTTCACTTGCGTCAAGGCAATCATTAAAACAACAAGTTCTGTTAAAAGCCCAACACTAAGCGGTCCAATAACACGCATGGGTTTAACGAGTAAGGTATAACTAACACCCCATATTAAACAAGAGAGAATTAAATAACGGATCGTTTTCGTTCGCCATTGCATTTCTTCCTTATTAGCCGCAAAGCGGTAATAAACTAGTATGGATAGAATAAAAAAGAGAATAGAAAAAATTCGATTCAAACCCAACTCTTCCTTAAAAAAGAGCACTGCAGTGAGGATGGAGAAAATCTGTGCCATACCTCCTAGTGGTGCTAGTACGGTAATGTTTTTACCACTATGAATGGCCATTAGAAAATAATACAATCCGCCGTAGCTGAGTGTGATAAGGCCAATCGTTGAAATCCAAAAAGTCAAGGGCTGCTTTAAATTACCAATAAGATTTATCGGTAAATTAAAGACACCATAATGATAGACTAGCCAAAACAGAATTGTAAAAAGAAGGCTAGAGAAAAAAGCACGTATCGCGATTATGTTTACAAAAGGTTCTTGTTGTACTGGACGTTTCCATAAGGTATTCGAAACGACCATTACCAAGGAGGAGACCAATTTAAATAAGACAGCGAGCCACATAGACCGCAAAAATATCAAAAAGCCTACTGTATTTTTAAAAAGTGTTGCACTTCGCCCGTTCTACGCTTTTTACGACAGCTGCTAGGCGTGTTCCTACGCAATTGTGCACGATGAGCCCCCTTTATCCCTGTTTTCTTTACTAGATGATAAGAAACCGTAGATTCTCGGGGAGAAAAATTAGGGCATGACTGTTTCTTAGTACGTTCGTTTGCGATTCCAGGCAAAAAGAAGCATTGAAAAAGCAGTAAAAAGAGAATTGTTTTCATGTTCTTTTTTTCTAGATTTACGAGAGAATAAACTTTTAGTTACAAGCTAATACAAACGTATGAAGAACATAAAAATTGGCCAGAAGGCTCCGGCATTTAAGACGACTGATCAAGATGGTAACAAAATCGATTTGAAAGACTTCAAAGGAAAGCGGGTTATCCTTTATTTTTATCCAAAGGACAATACGCCCGGTTGTACCAAAGAGGCCTGCAGCTTGAGGGATGATTTTGAATATTGGAGCAGCAATGATACGGTCATTCTTGGTGTTAGTAAAGACAGCGCAAAATCGCACCAAAACTTCATTAAAAAGCATACCCTTCCCTTCCCTCTATTAATGGATGAGGATTTGAAAATACATGAGGCCTATGGTGTTTGGGGCGAAAAGACCCTTTACGGCAAGCAATATATGGGAACCATACGTACGACCTTTGTTATTGACGCTTCGGGAAAAATTCAAGCAATTATTGATAAGGTCGATACGGCAGAGCATTCCCAGCAATTGATCGACTTATTAGAAAATTAATACGACTTAGAAAAAATTAATTAACTTTAAGAAGCTAAAACAAAACCTATGATTAAAAAACTTACTTTCTTTACTCCAGTAGTTGCAATTGCATTATTGGTTGGTAACTCGTTCAACTCGAACGTATTCTCTAACGGAGCAGGTGCTCCTTCTGGAAACACTAACAGTCCTGCAAGCGGTAGCAAAACATGTAATCGCTCTGGTTGCCATGACACTTATAACACTACTTTCCCAGCTCCAACTGGAACTATCGTGGTTATGAAGGCAGGTACAACAACACCTGTAACTTCATGGTCTGCTGGTAGCTCTTATGATGTATTAGTAACTTCAGAGTATAACACAAACTTCTCTAGTGGTTTCCAAGCATCTGTTGAAAACAGCGCTGGTGCAGTAGGATCAGTTTCTGCAGGTACAAACAACCAAGTAGTAGGTACAAATTATGTAACGCATACTGCTAATTCTTCTTCAGGACCAATGCTTTCATGGAAATTCACATGGACTGCACCAACAAGTGGAGGAAAAGGTACTGTACGTGTTTATGCTGCTATCAACAAATCTGATGGAAGCTTTGGTCGTACAGGTGACACCATTAAAGTGGCTACTTATACTTTAACTGAAGCAGTTGGTATCAATGAAATCACTAACAACAATTTAGTACGTATCAACCAAACTTTGGTTAGCAATGTATTGAATGCTAATTTCAGCTTCGAACATGCTGCTGCTACAACAGCAACTATCTTCAATATGAATGGTGCTGCAGTACAAACGATCAACTTAGGTACAACTAGCAATGGTAACGAAACTATCAACGTTAGCGACCTTACTTCTGGAATGTATATCCTTTCTGTGAAGCATGGTAATGTTATTTCTAACGCACGCTTCGTTAAGCAATAATATTTATAAAAACACGTGAAAGCCCTATAGCGTAAGCTGTGGGGCTTTTTTTATTCACTATCTACCGCATCTTTTCTCCCCACTAGATAGACCCCTGTGAAGATCAACAAGCTTGCTACAGCCTTTATCCAGTTTAAATCATCTTTCGCAAAATAAAGCGCGACTAAAGCGGCAACAACTGGTTGAACGTAAATATAAATACCAACTACCGCCGGACTTGCATGACGCAAGGCGATATTATTCAGTAAATACACCAAGAAGGTTGCTCCTAATACTACACTAGCTACAGCAGCCCATACAGTACCATCAAAACTGTTCCATTCGATAGCGCGAAACTGTCCCCAACCTAATGGCAAGACCATTATAAATCCAAAAAGGAAGGTCCATTTCACAATGGTAATCGGATGGTACTTATGCATCAATGGCTTCACCATTACAAGATAAATAGCATAACAAGTAGCATTTAAAAACACGAGGGTATCGCCAAGTGGGGTATTCACTCCTGCTTTTAATTTACGGCCGAAAAGAACGAGCACAAGAGCACCGGCAGCTCCGAGCGCTATTCCTGTAGTCTTCATCCAATTCACCTTTTCACGCGCCGCCATTCTACTTATAATTAATACTAATATCGGCGTTGCAATCATAATCAAGGCCCCATGAATAGGCGTTGTATAACGAATCCCCATAAAGAATAAGGATTGGTTCATCGCCACTCCAAACAAAGCGCAAATAGCCAATAATGGCAGGTCCTTTCGCTCTGGCTTTTCTTTAATAAACAATGCATGAATCAGTGCAAACAGTGCTAAGGCCACTCCTACACGTATCACAATAAATCCTAGTGGCTGTATATATTTAGGCATTACCGACTTCGCTACAGTGAAGTTGATGCCATAAATAATATTTACAATTAAGAGTGGTAAATGCACTCGAATAATACTCTTCATAACTTAATTTGATTGTGGAGGTCGGCCTGCCGCATAATAGTATTTTGTAAAATACTTTTCATCCAGATGACTCATCATAACGCCTTTCGAGGTCGATGCATGCAAAAACCAACCATTGTATAAGTAAATGCCTACATGACTAATCTCTTTACTTTCTATGGTAAAAAACAATAGATCTCCCCACTTCAACTTACGTCTTGGAATTCGAGTACACCACTTAAATTGGGAACGGGAGTCGCGAGGAATTTTCAGCTCATAAATCTTGCGATAAGCTTGTTGAACCAACGCTGAACAATCGACTCCTTCCTTATTTGCGCCTCCGTAACGATACGGCACCCCTTGCCATTCTTCTGCAAAATAAATCCAGTCTAAATGCTTTTTTATTTGACGAGCAGGGGCATTCATTTTCAATGCATATTGCTCCACATGTTGCTGCTTATCTTTTTTTGAATGGGCTTTCGCATATACCCCGCCCGCTTGCTGTATAGATACACAAGCATTGCTCAAAAGCAACAACCCAAACAAGTAAATGATGGTATAAAAAGTAGAAATTCTCACACGTAGCGTCTTATAGCGCAAAGGTCGTGTGTATATCGATTCAATTCAGCATTATAAATCCCTTTTTCATCCACGCTATCCACTCTTACTTGTCCACTTGAATGGATTATTTCACCTTGTCCATCGAGTAAGCCGACATGCGTCACCTTTCCTGATTGGTTGGCAAAAAATGCCAAATCTCCTGCCATTGCAGCTGACATTTCCGCTACCGGTTTGCCTTGCAAAACTTGCTCTTTGGCATCGCGCTTCAAAGCGATACCCATTTCTTTAAATAGTACTTGTACAAAGCCAGAACAATCAATGCCAAAACGAGTTCGCCCTCCCCACAAATAAGGTGTCCCTACAAAACTTCTCGCATTTTTTAACAAGGACTCCGATTGATAAGTCGCTGTTGCCAAATCCAAAATCCGTGCTCCGAGAGGAACTTGTAGATTATGACCCTGATAAGTGAAACACGAATCGTCCAAATCTCTTAACATGGATCCTTTCGGCAACAAAATACTTCCGTGACGAAAAGGAATTTGAAGAAAATCATCCTGCACAAAAAACGAAGCCCCTTTCCCTTGCTCCCCAATATGTATTTTGGGAACATACCCCTGATACGCATCAAAGGTATTTTCAACGAAAAAATAATCGTCCTCCTCCCCTAGAATACGGACCTCTTCTCCAAATAATAACATACTCACCATCTCAGAGGCGTGGGCGGCTTTAGCGCGTACCGGAATATGACTAATCGAACAAAAATGCATAGTGTTCTAAAAATAGGAAATTCTGCAATTTTTTGCGCATGGAAAATGCAATTAAGTGCTTAGAAATCTTTATTTTCGTCACTGACTATGCCCTTAAAAGTCCAATATAGAATTTTATTAGCGTCCTTGCTCTTGATTTTGAGTGGAATACTTCCTGCTCAAGCACAAGATGTACACTTTACGCAATACAATGAGGCACCGATTCTCTTGAATCCTGCCAATATCGGCTTTTATAAAAGTCAGTACCGTTTCAATGCGAATATTCGTAATCAATGGAACACCAAATTCGTTAACAATAACAATGTAGGTGTTACTGGTACAGGGTTTCAGACAGCCGCCGGTTCGTTTGATATGACCGTTAATGTCACTAAGTCCTCCCCAGATCGACTAGGTGTCGGAGTGCAATTATTTAGCGACCAAGCAGGGGAAGTGGCCTTAAGAACAACCAGTGGTCTAGTGGGCGTTTCTTATTGGAAGAATATTCAGAAGTTTACTGATAAGTATGTAGTCTTCGGTGCTACCGCAGGTTTTGTAGACAAACGTATTGACTATACCAATCTACAATTGCCCGACCAATATAATTTCTTCGATCCATTCCGTCCCTTAACAGCAGTTTCTTATCCTACCAACGACAATATCACCTTCACTGATATCAGCATTGGTGCAAAGTATTTCAACGCTATCAGCAAGCGCCGTTATGTGCAATATGGCGTAGCGATTTATCATTTGAATAAACCTAAAAACTCTTTCTTCTTCGATACGAATCCAGATCGTATCTATCGCAAGTTGGTTTTACACGGCGGTATGCGTATGCCTTTCAAACGTAAAATTGATATTATGCCTTCGGCGATGATCTGCATTCAAGGACCATCTCTTGAAATCAATCAAGGAGCCTTTGCACGTTTTCAGGTAACGGAAGCGCGTTCGAAAGATTTGATGGCGTACAGCCTTGGATTTTGGTTGAGAGAAAGTCGCGCTATCGGCAAAGCATTCCTCTTTGACGCATTGAACGTCGTTTCCAAAATGGAATTCAACAATTATACTATCGGCTTCTCCTACGATATTAATATCTCGGGAATGGCTGCTACAACACGTTTGCAGGGCGGGCCGGAATTATCTTTCAGCTATACCGGTATAATGAATGCTTCCTTAGGTAACAAGAAGCGCCCTTACTGTCCGACTTTCTAAGCTGGGCCTCCGCCAAAAATTAGCGAATAAACATACAGCAACAATCCGATCATAAATGCGAAGATCAACATCGTCGCCATCGGTACTGCAATCATCCAATTATCACGGATTAATTCAAAGCCTTCTTTATTGCCCAACCACTTTAAAAAACGGACAAATAGCACGACTATTATACCGCAAGCGGGGATGCCAATACCAAAAAACCAATATACATTGCTGTCCATACTCCTTGAATTAGATTACGAAGTTACGCCTTTCTTCGGCTTAATAAAAATGTCGAAAATTTATCCTTTGTATTGGCCTATAAAAGAACAAGCGCTACAATCAATCCAACTAATGCAGGTAAGCTGATAATGCGTAAATAACGCATAAAATCAAGCTTTTCCATACCCATTGCAGCAACGCCTGCAGCCGAACCAATTACCAACAAACTGCCGCCGGTTCCTGCACAGAAGGCAAGCCAATACCACACTTCACTATTATTCGGAAATTCCGTCGCTGGCAACATCTTCATCCCTGCCGCTACCAAAGGCACATTATCGATAATAGCAGATAATAAACCGATGCCCACCATTAAAGATTTTGGTCCCGCTACATATTGCTGTAAAAATTCCATACAACGATGTAAATAGCCGCTCTTTTCTAACGCAGCAATCGCTAAGAGTAAGCCAACGAAAAACAAAATACTTGGCGTATCGATCCGTTGTAATACGGAACTAATCGTATGAGGCTGCTTGCTTTTGTTATGGTCAAAATAGCCAATCCACTCCGCAGAAGCCCATAATATCGCCATGGCAAGCAACATCAATATATAAACTGGTATATGCAGATAGGCTTTAGTTATAGGTACCGCAAGCAAAAGCAAAATCCCCAAAACTCCTATCCATAAGGAACTTGAAGCGATACTTTCATTTTCAGAAGCATTAACTTCACTACGCATTAACGCATATTGTTCATGGTTAGCTCGCTTAAAATGCGCGATAAAAGCCGTTGGAATGGCCATAGAAAGTAAGGCAGGCAGAAACAAATGTTGCATTAATGGAACAGTAGAAATTTTACCATTCAGCCACAACATCGTCGTTGTTACATCTCCCATCGGCGACCAGACACCGCCTGCGTTGGCACATACCACCACCAAGGCAATGATAGGCAATCGCAACTCCGAACGATGAATGATCTTACGGAGTATGGTTATTACAACGATAGTGGTCGTAAGATTATCGAGAATGGCCGACAAGAAAAAACTAAGAATGGCAATACTCCAAACTAAGACGGGATAAGACTTTTGCGGTATCCGTTTCGACAGAAAAGCGAAGCCATCATGCAAATCGATGATTTCTACAATAGTCATAGCGCCCAATAAGAAGAAAGCAATGCCAGCAATTTCTTCCGTCATCTGCGCAATAAAAGATTCATCCGTTTTACCTTGTAGGCTAATGATCAACCAACAGCCAGCACCCGCCAATAAGGCTGCAGCAGCTTTATTGATACGAAAGCGATGTTCCCCAATAATGAGCACATAACACGCTACAAACCATATCAACAGCAAGGTGCTCAAACTTAAGCGTCTTTTCTGCTATCAGCCGTACCATTAAAAATATGTTCGAAGATGGCTTGCTCTGTCGCATCGAAATCTAATCCGCGACGTGCATAGACTAAGCTAGCGGTTTGAATGGCCTTATTCAATTGGTAGGTCATTGTACCACCTGCACCTCCCCAGGAGAAGTCGTTGATGATATTGCGTGGAAACCCTGCTCCGAAGATATTCGCGCTCACGCCTACCACCGTTCCGGTATTGAACATGGTATTGATCCCACATTTGCTATGATCGCCCATCATCAAACCACAAAACTGTAAACCTGTTTTCTCAAAGCGTTGCGTGGCATAGGACCATAATTTTACCTCTTCATAATTATTTTTCAAATTAGAATTATTGGTATCCGCGCCCCAGTTGCACCACTCTCCTATCACACTATTTCCCATGAAGCCGTCATGCGCTTTATTGGAATAGCCAAAGATCACACAGTTATTGATTTCACCGCCTACTTTAGAATGCGGACCGATGGTCGTAGCACCATAAATCTTCGCGCCCATTTTCACTTGAGAATGTTCACCAAGAGCAAAAGAACCGCGAATCATCGAGCCTTCCATCACTTCCGCATCACGCGCGATATAGATCTTTGCGTTGCTAGCATTTAAGGTTGCAAACTCCACAATAGCTCCTTCTTCTAAGAAAATATTTTCTGGGGCAATCACTTGATTCGTCTTCGACAAAGGCGCAGATTTTCTTCCGGCCGTTAACAGTTCATAGTCGATCGGCAATTCTAGTTCGTTCCACTTAAATATCTGCCAAGGACGAGTCAGTAAGGCTACTTCAGCATCGTAAGACTTCGTAGAGAACGAGCTCCAATCAAAAACTTGATTGCTATGTAGCGCTTGCTGAATGGCTTCTGCCGAGGCTGCATCGCAACGCGCTGCCAGACAAACACCTTCCGCGTTCAGCAAAGCTTCACCCAGTGATAATGCTTTTACGGCAGCAAGCAAACTTGCGTTCGGACAGGCATGACCGTTAATCATTAAATTATCGGCGCCCGCAACAAAGCGATACTTCGTTTGAAGATATGCTTCACTGATATAAGCGAAATCACTTGCTTGTAAGGCCTTTTGCCATTTCTCCCGAATCGTTAAAATGCCAATACGCATTTCAGCAACAGGTCGTGTAAAAGCAAACGGCAACAAATGTTGCCGTTCGATGGTATCAAATAAGATAATATGCATAACTATTACGCTTTAGCGCTTTTCGGAAAAACCATTCCGATCAAGTCGCCTAATTTATTTTTCATGTCTTTACGGTGAACGATAAAATCCAAGAAGCCTGTTTCTAACAAGAATTCAGCTGTTTGGAAACCTTCTGGAAGATCTTTCTTAATCGTCTCCTTGATAACACGCGGACCAGCGAAACCGATAAGGGCTTTAGGCTCAGCAATATTGAAATCGCCTAGCATCGCATAACTTGCAGTTACACCACCTGTGGTCGGGTCGGTACATAAAGAGATATAAGGAATTCCCGCGTCGGCCAACAACGTAAGCTTAGCAGCTGTTTTAGCCATCTGCATCAAGGAGAAAGCCGATTCCATCATACGTGCACCACCTGTTTTCGAGATGATCATCAAAGGCACATTATGTTCAATACAATAGTCGATGCTACGAGAGATCTTCTCGCCTACCACCGAACCCATTGAACCACCGATGAAAGCGAAATCCATACAACAAATCACTAAATCGTGGTTGTTGATTTTTCCGTGTGCAGAACGCAATGCGTCTTTCAGTTCCGTCTTCTTAATAGTTTCTGTCAAACGCTTAGCATAAGGTTTCAAGTCGACGAACTCCAAGATATCTTCTGCTACCATCTTTGGGAATAGTTCCGTGTATTCGTTTTCATCGAATAGAATACGGAAATAATCTTTCGCACTGATACGTGCATGATGATCGCATTTCGGACAAACATGTAAGTTGTCGCTCAGGTCGACCATTGGAATGGCGCTCTTACAATCAGGACACTTATACCAAACGCCATCTGGCGCTTCTAATTTTTCGTGAGTGCCTGTTGTAATCCCTTCGTTTCTACGTTTAAACCAAGCCATAGGATCCTATTTTAACGCTTTAAAAATTATGCTAAAGTGATAGATTTATCTAAGTATACGTCTTGAATCGAATTCAACAAAGTAACCCCTTCGTTCATTGGCTTTTGGAAAGCCTTACGACCGCTGATCAAACCAACACCACCTGCGCGTTTGTTGATGACCGCAGTAGCGATTGCCTCTTGTAAATCGGTAGCACCTTTACTTTCGCCACCTGAGTTGATCAAACCGATACGTCCCATATAGCAGTTAGCTACTTGGTAACGGCAAAGATCGATTGGGTGATCTGTTGTTAATTCAGAATATACTTTTGGA
This sequence comes from Chitinophagales bacterium, assembly GCA_026461075.1. GTDB lineage: Bacteria > Bacteroidota > Bacteroidia > Chitinophagales > CAIODY01 > JAHEYX01. The sequence goes on along the minus strand of JAPJNH010000091.1, from coordinate 5,098 downwards.
TGTGTTTTACCGAAGTTGATTGCAGGATAACCGCCATTTAAGGTTGGCAATTTTTGCTTGATGATATCCGCTTGGATAGTTACACCGATATGGTTTGCTTGCGCTGTTAAATCTGTAGCCGTATGATAATCTACACCATCCTTTTTGAAACCGTTATTGCGGATATAGCACCATAAGATGGTAGCCATTCCTAATTCGTGTGCATAAGCAAATGCTTCAGCCACTTCAGTGATCTGGCGAGAAGACTCTTCAGAACCGAAATAGATCGTTGCTCCTACCGCAGCACAACCCATATCCCATGCTTGTTTGATAGTACCAAACATGATCTGGTCATATTTGTTAGGGTAAGTCAAGAATTCATTGTGGTTGATTTTTACAACCATTGGAATTTTGTGTGCGTATTTACGTGCAACAGAACCTAAAACACCATAAGTCGTTGCAACCGCGTTACAACCACCTTCGATAGCTAATTTTACAATATTTTCAGAGTCGAAGTAGATTGGATTTGGAGCGAAAGAAGCACCCGCAGAGTGTTCAATTCCTTGATCCACCGGAAGGATACTCATATAACCCGTATTCGCCAAACGACCAGTACCGTAGATAGATTGCAAATTACGCAAAGTAGGAATATTGCGATCTGTGTGGCTATAGATACGATCGATTACGTCGCCACCAGCATGATGAATGGTGTTAGAAGGGATAGTCTTACATTGGTGATCGAGCAAGAATGAGGCCTGATCTCCGAGAATCTGTTGAATGTTCGCAGTTGACATGATTAGGTTTTTTACAAGAGCCACAAATATAATAAAAAAGGGGCAGATTCGGGAGAGATCTGTAGCTTTGCAAAAAAAGGGTAAAAATGATTGTACGAATCGTAAAAATGACCTTTATCGAAGATAAGACAGGTGATTTTGAACTAATTTTTAAAGAATCGAAGGATTTTATCCGAAATTTCCCTGGATGCCAGCATGTAGAGCTTTTACGTCAAGCCGAAGATCCGCGCATTTATTTTACCTATAGCCATTGGGATGATTTAGCCGCCCTAGAGCAATACCGCCAAAGTGAATTATTTGCCGGCGTTTGGAAACGCACGAAAGCCCTTTTTGCCGCGAAAGCGGAGGCGCATTCACTAATTAAATATTAAGAATTAAAGATTAAATATTGGGGGTAAGGAAATATGATTAATAACGACCTTCCTTTTTCCGGTCATAATCATTCTTAATTCTTAATAATTAATTTTTAATTTCAATTACTCAATATACGCCACCGGCTCCGTTACCGAAGCGCCGATCTCGACATAAATATGCTCTTGTAAGGTAGTCGACAGGGAGAAGCCCACAAAATCAGGGGCTATAGGAAATGCTTTATGTTGACGATCAACCAAGACAGCCACTTGTAATTTTTTGATAGGGATATTGACTAAGGTCTGCATCGCATAAAACATCGTTTTACCACTACTAGCGACGTCGTCGACCATAATAATAGTCTGATTGGCAATAGCCGTTGCGTCGCCATCCAAGACAATCGGATGTGCCAAAGCATCGCTTTTATCGATATGCAAGCCCAACAACTGCACATTAGCGCCGAGCTTTTCCATTTTTGCTTTTAATCCTTCCGCGATAAAATAACCACGGTCGTGCAATCCTATTAGGACGATCTTTTCCGCTTCGACATTCTGTTCTAACATTTGTGTCGCCATACGGTTGAGGCGTAGTTCCATCGCGGATGCGTCGAGGATAATTTTCTTCATGCTGCAAAGATAAACGCTATTGACCGAATTAAAACAATCCATTAACTATTTCTACACGTTACAGCCCTAGCTTTTTCTATTTTTGTAGGGTGAAAAAGCATTTGCGATTTATTATCAACCCACGAGCGGGTGTTTTACCGAAAGGGATGATCAAGCTGCGTGCGGAAGCTTTGCTAGATACGGAGCAGTTCACCTATGATTTTGTAGAGACCGCATATGCTGGTCATGCGCGCGCGCTGGCGCAGCAAGCTGCTGCCGACGGCGTCTTCGCCGCCGTGGCCGTTGGCGGTGATGGAACGGTCAACGAAGTTGCTTCCGGCATTCTCCATACACAAACCGCACTCGCAATCATACCGATGGGATCCGGCAACGGCCTCGCGCGCCATATCGGTTTGCCCATGAACCCCTTCAAAGCACTAGAAGCACTCAACCAAAGTATCGAAGCGAAAATGGATGTCGGTTATGCCAACGAACATCTGTTCCTCTGCATGAGCGGGATGGGCTTCGACGGACAAGTAGCGCATCTCTTTAGCGAGAAAAGGGTAAGAGGTATTTTTAGTTATTTATGGATTGCGGCAAAGGAATACTTCAGCTACCGCCCACATACTTATCACTTCGAAATAAAAAGTAAAACGGGGGAATTGATCAGTTTGGATAAAAAGGCTTTCCTTGTTGCCTTTGCCAACGCCAATCAATTTGGCAACAACTTCAAAATAGTACCGCAAGCGAGCGTCCACGACGGCATTTTACATGCTTGTATCGTGAAACCCTTTAGTACGACGAAAGGCTTTCGATTGATTTATCATGCCTTCAAAGGCGACTTGCGTGAGAACAGTGTTTTCTCGCAAATCCCTTTCGAATCGCTTGAATTACATAGCGACGGACAGCAGTTTATGCATGTCGATGGCGAGACCATGCCAGCTCCGAAAGTATTACAAATACATGTCGAGGCGAATGCCCTTCGCCTATGGGTGAAACCCGGCAATTAATTGTATCTTCAAAACATGAAAAAGAATATCGGATTCGAAAGTTTAATCATGTATTCTACCAACCCGGATGCCGTACCACAAACGGAGGCAGCGACGGAGGAGACCATTGAAAAAAAAGCACAGAAGCTGTTGGTACGCTATGAAACCAAACACCGTGCAGGCAAACCTGTTACGATGGTAGAAGGTTTTCGTGGCACCGTGGTCGACTGTGAAGCTTTAGGCAAACTGCTCAAAACAAAATGTGGTTGTGGCGGCAGCGTGAAAGATCAGCAGATATTGATACAAGGCGATATGCGTCAGAAAGTGTTGGATTTATTGGTGAAGGAGGGTTATACCTTGGCTAAAAGAGGCAACTAAGATGGCGCTTAAAAAGCAAAAGAAAAAAGTAGTATTTCTAGGCGGAAAAAGCATCGGTTTTTTCTGTCTACAAGAACTCGTTCGTCAAGCCGATACCCTCGGTTTGGAAGTCGTGGCGATACTTAGCAATAGTCAGACAAAGTTGAATGCTACAGGTACGGTAGAATCCATTGCCACGCAATATGGCATCCCTGTGCTAGCCCATGAAGATGAACTCTTGTCGATGCCTAAAGTAGATTTTTTAATTTCAGTACAATATCATCGCATATTAAAAAAAGAGCATTTAAAAAGAGCGAAGCAGGCGGCCATCAACTTACACATGGCGCCATTGCCCGAGTATAGAGGCTGCAATCAGTTTAGTTTCGCAATAGCCGATGAGGCAAAAATCTTCGGAACGACTTTGCATTTGATGAAGCCAGGCGTCGACGATGGCGATATTTTATTTGAAAAACGCTTTAAGATTCCTGCCGATATATTCGTGAAGGAGCTTTATGAAATGACCGAAAAAGCGAGCAAGCAACTATTCAAAAAATCCTTGCCAATGCTTATTTCAGGCAACTATACCCCTACGCCGCAAGCCAGCTTGATTGCGAAGAGAGGGACCAAATTCATCCAACGAAAAGACATCGAGCAGTTGAAATGTATCGACCTGCAATGGTCGCAAGAGAAAATAGACAGACATATTCGTGCAACGTATTTTCCGCCTTTCGAACCGCCTTATGTGCTGATTAAAGGAGAGAAATATTTGTTGCAGCCTAAGAAAAAATAATGAGCAAGAAGCATATCGTTTTTACTGTTACGAACGCCTTAAATGGAGATCAACGCATGCAGCGTATTTGTACTTCATTGGTACAAGCGGGCTATCGTGTGACCTTAGTGGGATGGGAATACTCCGACTCTAAGCCCCTTACGGAGCAGGCTTTCGAGCAGGTTCGTCTGCCGATGCGTTTTCGCAAAGGCAAATTACGTTATGCGGAATATAATTGGAAACTATGGAAGGCGCTGCCAACATTGAAGCCCGATATTATTGGTGCGATTGATTTGGATACCATCATCCCTTGTTTGAAAGTAGCGCAGCAATTAAAGGTGCCCATCACCTACGATGCACATGAATATTTTACAGAATTGGAAGAGATCGTTCGTCGTCCTTTCGTGCATTGGGCATGGCGCAAAGTGGAAGAATATGCGGTGCCGAAAATAAAGGCTGGCTATGCGGTGAGTGACGCTTATGTGGCACTTTTCAAAGAGAAGTATGGCGTTGAATATACGGTCATCCGTAATGCAACGGTGAAGCGAGAGCGTTTGGCGGCTACGACACATGCTAAGCCGATTGTGTTGTATCAAGGGGCGGTGAATGAAGGGAGAGCGCTCGACCAGGTGATTTTGGCCATGCAGCATATTGATGCGGAGCTGTGGATTTGTGGCGTAGGCGATTTGTATGAATCCTTACAAGATTTTACCCGCGAGCAAGGCTTACAAGAGAAGGTGGATTTTAAAGGCTTTGTGGCGCCTACCAACTTAAGAGCGATAACGGCAGATGCGGCAGTAGGCTTGACACTTTTTGAAACGAACGGCAAGAGCAATTACTATTCCTTGGCCAATCGCTTTTTCGACTATATGCATGCGGGTGTTCCGCAGGTATGCAATGCTTATCCGGAATATGTGAAGATCAATGCACAATTTCCTTTGGCGCTGCTGATTGAATCGCCGACAGCGGCCTTGATTGCCGAAGCCGTGAATAAAATTTTAAAGGATGCTACACTGGCAAAACAACTTCATGAAGGCGCGCTCGCTGCCCGTGAGGTGTACAACTGGCAAGAGGAAGAGAAGAAGCTTTGGAGGATATATAACGTGCTATAGTTGGATTTAATCCATTTTTATAGCATTTTTGGGTATCACAGAGAGCCTAAAGGCAATATTTTTTGAATATTGCATATTATAATAATTTTGAAACGCTTAACAGTTTAGTCATAAATATAAAAAATATAATAATTTATAGATT
>JAPJNH010000090.1 GCA_026461075.1 Chitinophagales bacterium | reverse complement strand
ACAGGATCCTCTGTTTCAGGTTCTTCCTGTGCCCATGCAGCGGTACTCATTCCTCCTAATAGGATAAAAAGTAATACGAGTAATTTCGATTTCATTCTGTATAAATCTATGATTGACAATAAAGCTAGTTCGGAGAAGTGGTACCTCTCCAAAATAGTCTTGCTACAAAAATAAACTTTTTTGGTAATTATTAACTAAAAAAGTTCATCAAATCTAAGGCGCATAAAAAAAGCTAAATACTTGGTATTTAGCTTTTTAAGTAAAATGTTGAAAATTTTAGCGTTTTCCAAAAGGTAAACCGCCCATCATTCGTCCGGCGCCTTGCATTTTGTTCATGCTTTTAATCATTTTACGCATTTCCTCAAATTGCTTCATGAACTGATTTACTTCTTGAATACTATTTCCGCTACCGGCAGCAATGCGTTGTCTTCTTCTGCCATCAATAACATCCGGATTCGAACGTTCTTCTTGGGTCATCGACAAAATCATCGCCTCAATTTTCTTGAACGCATCATCACTAATGTCGATATCCTTTATTGCCTTTCCAACCCCAGGGATCATTCCCAACAAGTCCTTCAAATTTCCCATCTTCTTGATCTGATTCAACTGAGTCAAAAAGTCTTGGAAGTCGAACTGATTTTTTCTTAGTTTTTCGTTAAGCTTGGCAGCTTCCTTTTCGTCGAATTGCGCTTGCGCACGTTCTACCAAGGAAACGATATCACCCATCCCTAAGATACGTTGTGCCATACGATCTGGGTAGAACACATCTAGAGTGTCTACCTTTTCTCCCATGCTCACAAACTTGATAGGTTTGTTGACAACACTACGGATGGTCAAAGTCGCACCACCACGTGTATCTCCATCTAATTTTGTTAAAACTACCCCGTCAAAATTAATAGCCTCATTGAAGGCCTTCGCTGTATTTACAGCATCCTGACCTGTCATGCTATCTACCACAAACAAGCTCTCTGCAGGATTTAGGCCGCTCTTCAACGCCTTAATCTCATTCATCATCTCCTCGTCAATCGCGATACGTCCCGCAGTATCTATAATCACCACTTCGTAGCCATGTGCTTTCGCTCTCGCAATGGCTTTGTTAGCAATATCAAGAGGATTCTTATTGTCTATTTCAATAAAAACTTCTGTGCCAATAGATTCACCCAAAACACGTAATTGTTCCATCGCCGCAGGACGATATACGTCGGCTGCCGTTAGTAAAACAGATTTGCTGCGTTTTGTTTTTAAAAAGTGCGCTAACTTCGCACTGAACGTCGTTTTACCACTACCTTGCAAACCTGCAATTAAGATAATAGCTGGGTTGCCTGGGCTCCCTTTTAAATTGATGTCGATTGAGGAAGATCCCATCAACTCCGTCAATTCGTCCATGACAATCTTAGTCAGTAATTGTCCTGGAGAAACGGATGTTAAAACCTCTTGACCAATTGCTTTTTCCTTTACGCGATCCGTAAAGTCTTTAGCAATCTTATAGTTTACGTCGGCGTCAATTAAGGCCTTACGAATTTCTTTAACCGTTGAAGATACATTCACCTCCGTGATACGTCCTTCACCTTTAAGCGTTTTAATCGCTTTGTCTAATCTTTCTTGTAAGTTGGCAAACATGCTTTTCCCTTCTTTTTAGGAGCACGAAAGTAAGAAAAATCGTTCGCTTTAAGTAATCTCGTAACTTATTCCTAAAATTGATAACATCTGCCAGTAATTGGGGAATGATTTATCAATACAATCTGCCGCATTCATTTTTACCTCTATTCCCGCTGCAGCAAATAGACTCAAGCTCATTGCCATGCGATGATCACTTTGCGTGTCCAATGTTACCTCTAAAGGCCATTTAGAGGTCCCTTCATAAATGCCTTGCCACACGTTTGGTCGAGATTCTTGTAACTTATAACCAAGCTTTTTGAGGGCAGCTTCCAATGTTGCAATACGATCCGATTCTTTAAATCGTAAATGTTCAATGCCGCTACATTCAATTTCTCTTCTAAGCACTGCCGCACAACAAATAACCGTTGGTATTAAATCGGGATAATTTGTACCATCCAAGCAGATTTTAGCTTTAGAAACTTGATCTGTTTTATGCCTAATATGTAATCCGCTTTCATCAAAAGTACAGTCCACACCGAAATGCGTTTTAAACAGTTCAATAGCGATGTAATCGGCTTGCGTATGGTCTTTTTGTACCTCCTTTACGAAAATACTTGCATCTTTAACGCAAGCAGCTAAAGCTAAAAAATAGGGTACGCTACTCCAATCAGAAGGCCATTTTAGAGATGGAGGAATAAGTGTTTGCTGCGGGATAATAATTTCATCGTCACTAACCGTATACTTCGCCCCATATAAACCAAGGGTTTCAAGCGTAAGCGCTAAATAAGATAATGATTTACTGTCTTTGCCCAACTGAAGGGTAAGCCCGCCCTCTAAAAATGGTGCAATCAATAGCAGCGCACTAGCAAATTGACTGCTTGCTTTACCGTCTATTTTAATGGGTACAGGATTTAGTTTTTTGCCTTGAATATACAAGGGTGCGAAGCCTTCTTTTTCTAAATAATTTATGTCGGCTCCTAATCCGCGAAGCGCTTCTACAAGTGGCTGCATCGTACGTTCAGGAATTCGTCCCTTGCCAGTTAAAGTGAAGGTCTTGCCTTCCTGTATGCTGAGTACACTCCCAAGAAAGCGAAGTGCAGTGCCAGATTCTTCGATATCGATGAGAGGTTCTTTATTTTTGATGGATGCAAGGGCTTTACACATGGCTTTAATGTCTTTCGACCAGCTGGCTTCCTCTTTTTTAAATCGTTCATAGCCACATAAAAAGTCGAGCACCAAAAAGCGATTCGCCACGCTTTTCGATACAGGCACCTCTACCGTTCCTTGGATAGAAAGGATAGGCTTATTGGCAAAAACAATACAAGACATCTTTTACTTCTTCTTCGCTACAAGGTACGCCAATATTCACATCTCCAATCGCTGAAAGTAAAATGAATTTTACCTGGCCATGGCTGTTTTTCTTGTCGTAGCGGAGGTGTTTTAAAATTGCTTT
>JAPJNH010000089.1 GCA_026461075.1 Chitinophagales bacterium | reverse complement strand
TGGAAGATTGGCGTACCGACTCCTTCTTCACCGCTTTACACCTCGACTATTTAGAAAAAAAATACTGGCAAACTAAATTCTCTATCAGCTTCCCTCGTATTCGTCCTAATGAAAGCTGTTTTGAACCGAATGTTCACATGAGCGACAAAGAGCTCGTGCAATTAATGTGCGCGTATAGAATCTTTAATGAAAATGTGGAATTGAGTATCAGTACTCGCGAATCGGCGGCCTTTAGAGATAACGCCTTTAAGTTCGGAGCAACGAGTATGAGCGCAGGCTCTAAAACAGAACCTGGAGGATACGCCCTAAATTCCGAAGCACTAGAACAATTTACAATCGACGATCAACGCACCCCACAACAATTCGCTAGAGTAATCCGAAATGCGGGCTATGAGGCGGTTTGGAAAGATTGGTTTCAACAATAATTTATGAAAATCGCAAAAACGAATGAAGCCCTTGCTACACTTTTGCAAGACGCGAAAGCTGCCAATCATTCCATTGGTTTTGTTCCTACGATGGGCGCTTTACATGCCGGTCATATCGCTTTGATAGAGCAATCTAAAAGAGAAAACCAAATCACCGTTTGTAGCATTTTCGTCAATCCTACCCAATTTAACGACGCCGCAGACCTTGCAAAATATCCGCGCACAGAAGAAGTAGATGCACAGAAATTAGAAAAGGTCGACTGTGATATTTTATACCTTCCTACTGTTGACGAAGTATATCCCAGCGATTGGCAATCACCTGATTTCGACCTTGGACATTTCGATTCCATTATGGAAGGAAAAATGCGTCCTGGACACTTTAAAGGCATGGCGCAAGTCGTTTATCGCCTTTTATACTTAGTACGGCCTAATAAGCTTTATATGGGGCAAAAAGACCTGCAACAATTCACGATCATCAAACATCTAATCCCTCAGTTTAACTTAGGCTTTGAACTAATCTGTGCACCAATCGTAAGAGAAGCTGATGGACTAGCTATGAGCTCGCGTAATGTACGTTTAAGCGAAGATGAAAGAGCCATTGCGCCGCTGATCTATAAAACACTCACAACTGCAAACCCTGCCAACTTCAAAAGCCCTAGCACCTATCGCGACTTTGCCATCACGCAATTAGAGCATGCTTATATGAAAGTAGAGTATGTAGAAGTGGTAGATCGTAATTCCTTACTACCTGTGAATAACTGGACTGAAAGCCAAGAAAAAGCCATTTGCGTAGCGGTTCAATTAGGTCCGATTCGTTTGATCGATAATATTTTTATCGACTGATTTCGAGTTCCTGAATAGATTCTCTACCGAAAACATCCTTACAGTATACCCTTACTTTCTTAGGATGTTTCTCTTTTTCTAAAAATAGTAATCGCTTCGTATTAGAATCAAAGCTAACCGGGAGCCACTCATTAGTGCGTGCATCCACCACTTGATATTGCGATAAGAATTCAATATTCTCAAGAACAATAAACGCCTTTTTTATCGTGGCCACTGGCAATTTCTCCGCATACTTATATTCAAAAGATCCGCAATGCTTTGTTTCAAAAACAGCAGTATCCTCTTTCCATAAAACCTTTGATTTCTCCAAAACCTTACCTTTATACTTCACTAAAACATAGCTCCCTAACTTACGTCCAAAAGGCACATCCTTTACTAGCATTTTTACAGACGCCGTTTTATGAAAAGCCGGAGGATAAGGCATTTTTGAGCCTTCAACAGGCCAATAGATATTTTCATAGAGAGATTTACTCGGAACCTGTACCCAACAATTTTCTGCCGGAGAAAAAGAAAAGCCCGAACCCGCATTCAAACAAATTAATTGCTGACTTACCTTTTTCTTTCCAGTTGTTTTACCAGACTCTTTTGCTTTTTTTATCGTAAGATGATAGGAACGCGATAGGCCTTTTTCATCCGCAATTTTAATCATCAAATTACGCTCACCACTGCGAAGATCGACTTCCGCATTAAAATGTTTTGAATGTGGCCAATCATTATTTAATACTTGAAATAAGGAATACCAATTCAAAGATGAAGCATGCTGTGAACATACATAGTCATTCACTGCATTCGCAAATCTTCCATTCGAAAAGCTCAACCGATCTTGCGTAAAACCATACATCACTTTCCCTTTTTCGTCTATCATCCTCAAAGAATAAATCCCAAGATGATACTTACCCTTGCCTGCCTTATCTTCGCCACTAACGCTCAAAAAGAAATAATCAGAGGCACTTTCAATAACGATTTGCGTGTCCCTTACTTTATAAATTCCCTCTAAAAATCTTACCCCATTTTTATCCGTACACGTCAAGGCTATTTGGGATAATTCAGGCGCAAAGACATCTTGAATTTTATCCGCAAACAGCATCGCGGGATTAAATACTAATTCCGTGAATGCATCCCGGAGTTCGAAATGTAAATGCGGACCAGTGCTAGATCCACTATTGCCAGAATAGGCAAAACACTCCCCATTTTTTATTTTATATTTTGAACTTGGCCAATACCAATCAAATTCATTCTGCTTATTCAACTTCATTTCTGCCAAGACCACAGAATCTAATGTTTTACTAAAGCGACTTAGATGCGCATAAACAGAGGTTAGACCATTCGAATGAGTTACGTAAACAGTCTTCCCATAACCTGAAGAACTAATTCGTATTCGTGAAATATAGCCATCTTCAATTGCAAAGACAGACGCTCCTTCCTTACCGCCAGTACTTAAATCCCAGCCTGTATGAAAATGATTGGAGCGCAACTCTCCACAATTTCCTATTAACTCAAGAGAGCTATTTAAAGGAGCACAATATTTTTTAGTACGATCAGATAAAAACTGAGAAGGATGATAGCCTGCAAAATGAGCAAAGGTTGCTAAATACAACTCAAACAAGATGCCCAACAGCTGCATGCTATAAAATGGTCATTGAGTGATTAGTATAATACCAATACAAAATAAACGCTCCAACGATTATACGATAAACGCCAAACCATTTAAACCCAGACTTCGATACAAGACCAATAAAAAACTTAATCGCAAACAAAGCCACTACAAAGGCAACAATATTTCCAATAATCAAACTAGTTGCATATTCAGATGCATGTGCTTGCAAGATTTCTTTAGAGTCCCACATTTTTTTTGCCGTGGCAGCAAACATGGTTGGTACCGCTAAGAAAAATGAAAACTCCGCCGCTGTTTTGCGATTCAACTTTTGAGTTAAGCCTCCCACAATGGTAGAAGCACTTCGGCTTACGCCAGGCACCATCGCGATACATTGAAACAGGCCTACGATAAATGCCTTTTTATAGCTCATTTTCTCGGCTTCTTCTTGATTACTACGAAACTCATTGGCCGCGAACAAACGATCCATAAACAACATAATTACGCCCCCGATTAATAGTGTGCAGCCTATCACTGGAATATTCTCAAGCAAAGCATCTATTTTGTCATTAAGCAAAACGCCTACCACTGCTGCCGGAATAAAAGCTGCTAACAGATAGGTATAAAACTTTACAGATTGAAAAAAACGCTTAAAGTATAATACGACCACTGAAAGAATTGCTCCAAACTGAATGGCTACGGTAAAGGTTTTCAAAAAATCATCTTGCTTCATCTGCAGCAAGGCTGCAGCAATGCTCATATGCCCTGTAGAAGATACAGGCAAAAACTCAGTCAAACCCTCGACAATGGCAAGGATTACAGATTCAAAAATATTCATTAGGCGTTCTCGCTATTTTCTCCTTTAGGACGATACATAATGGCAACTATCTCAACAATAAATCCTAGTAATACAAAAGCAGGAGCTATGGTAATACGCGTATTGCTGTACAGTTCTTCAGGATGAAATTCATTTGGGTTAGATGCCTTTCCACCAATCATCATTAGGAAACCAAGTAATACAAGCACTATCCCTGCTCCCATTAAAATATAATTCATTTTACCGAAGGCAACTCCTGGATAATGATTTGCAAGCGTTACATTTTTAACACTCTCTTGTTGTTTGATCTTAGCCATAAAATTATTTTTAGTACAGTTCGTCTAGTTTCAATTTCAAATATTTTCGAACCGAGCGATACGTAGATAATCCAGAAATGATTATCCCTACGATCAGCACGAAAAACAAAAGTAAAAATAAGGATCCTGTATCAGCTAAAGAAGCTAATTCAGGAATAATGCTATTTGCATAGATACCAATAAAGGAAAGCAATACAACCGCAACAAATCCACTAATCAACCCATTGATAACGGAGCGGATGATAAAAGGACGAGCTATAAACCAACGTGTCGCTCCTACCATCTGCATACTTTTTATCAAGAATCGATTACTATACATCACTAAGCGAATCGTATTGTCAATCAACGCTAATGCAACTAAAAACAAGAATACAATTACCGCTAACAACACAAGAGAAACCTTACGTGCATTTTGATTCATCATCTCAACGACCGGCTTCTGATAATATACTTCCTTCACACGTTTATCAGTCAAAATCTGCCGCTCAATCGTGCGCAAACTTTCCATATTTACCGCATCCGAATTCAGATGATAATTCACAGAAGAATATAACGGATTATATTCCAGCAATTCCATAAAATCCTCACCTGACTGTTGCTTGAAACGTTGTAAGGCAACGTCTTTAGAAACGTATTCAGAACTTTTTACCCAAGAGGCTGCATCCAATTTATGCTTTAAATCCTTAGCACTTTCGGGGCTAACGTTATTCATTAAAATAACACTCACTTCTACGTTTTCCTTGAAGAAGTCACTCAACTTTTTCGCATTGATAACAATGATTCCTAAAAGTCCGAGTAGGAATAAAACTAAAGCAACGCCAATGATGCTATAGATATAACTTGGGCGCGCCTTTTTTGTGCTGTAAGTAAGTCCGAATTGTAGTGCCATACTGATGTTGCTAAAATAAGAATAAAATCATAATGTGCGGCCATTCCTAAAAGTAAAATCCCCCAATTTCTTGCACAGAAACTGGGGGATAATACTAATATTGACTACAATTAAGGTTGTGCGAAGCTATTACGCGCACCACCTACTGCAAAAAGAGATAACATACGTGCTTTCTGACCTGCAGAGAACATATACATACAAGCATCATCTGTATAATCCATGTAGTTCATCGTCATTTCTACCGGAGTTCCAGTACAAGTACTCAAATGAGGATAGGTAGGGCAACCGTAGTTAGCTGTATTGTGTAAAGGTGTATCTCCCACTAAATCACTTCCACAGGTAGCATCTCCCCAAATATGTCTTAGATTCAACCAGTGACCCACTTCGTGCGTCGCTGTACGTCCTTTATTGAAAGGCGCTGCTGCAGTTCCTGTTGTACCAAAAGCATTATCGTCAATTACAACACCATCAGTCGCTGAAGATCCGCCAGGGAATTGAGCATAGCCCAACAGTCCACTAGAAAGGTTACAAACCCAGATATTCAACTTAGTGGTCGGAGAAGTTGGCGCAACACCACCTCCTGAAGATTTTTTCACCGCGTCATTCGTTCCGAAAGAGGTTTTAGTCGTGCTTTTACGAACTACCTGATCCAAAACAAAACGGATTCCGCAATCACCCGAAGCAACCCCTTGAAACAAGCTAGGAGTCAACGAATAATCCGCATTTAAAGCAGCATAATCATTATTCAATGCATCAATCTGAGATTGAATTTGTGCTTGTGAAATGTTCTGTGCCGTAGTTTTGTAAACAACATTCACCACAACAGGAATTTCAATAATTCCGCTTGCTAATAAGCGACTTTGTGGGTTGTTTGCAATATAATCACGGGTAAACTGCTCGATATTCGCCATACGAGACGCTAAAGCAGGATCCGCTTGCAATTGCTGTTGTAAATATTCATTACTACCGCAAGCGCGTTTATTTAATGGCATTGAAGTTTCTGATGGATTGCTCATCTCGATTCGCTGACAAGCAACAATACTGAGTAAGAATACTCCAAGTATTAAAGAAATTTTTCTCATTGATTAGAAGTGGTTTAAAGGTTCATCTCTAATATAAAACTATTTTTTCAAAATTGAACTTAACTCCGCAATTTGCTTTTCGATATCTGGCAACCTTCTAAATACTGCTTGAGCGCGTAAAGCACTTGCATAGGCAAACGCCGGCGATCCTGTCACGACCATATTCGGCTCCTCAATCGATTTCGAAACTCCACTTTGGGCATTAATCTTCGTGCCATCTGCAATACGGATATGCCCCACAATTCCAACCTGCCCACCAATCATACAATTCTTCCCTATTTTGGTGCTACCTGCAACACCCGTTTGCGCCGCAATAACCGTATTCTCTCCCACCTCAACATTATGTGCAAGGTGAACTAAATTATCCAACTTAACCCCTTTCCTAATAACGGTATCGCCAATACTGCCACGATCAATAGTTGCATTTGCACCAATTTCCACATCATCTTCAATCAAGACTTTACCAACTTGACTCACCTTCTTGTAACTGCCATCTGCTTGCGGGGCAAAGCCAAAACCATCACTTCCAATCACTACACCAGCATGCAATAAGCAATGCTGACCCACCACACAACTATGTCCGATTTTTACGCCTGCCATTAAAATAGTTCCATCACCAATTTGCACGTGATCTCCGATACTTACATTCGCTTCGATACATACATCCTCTCCGATTTTTACGCCCTTTCCAATACTTACAAAGTCGCCTATGTAAGCATTAGCCCCCACCACCGTATCTTCTTGTACAGCAGCCCATTTCGATACCCCACTTTTTTTAGTCATTTGCGCCTTACCAAACTCATCCAATAACATCGCCAACGCGCTATAAGGATCCGCAACACGAATCAATGTTGCCTCAATTGGTTGAGCTAATTTAAAATCATTAGCCACTAGTAATATACTTGCCTTTGTACTATAGACAAAAGACTCATACTTTGGATTGGCAAAAAAGCTCAATGAACCTTTTTGCGCCTCCTCAATTTTAGCAAACTGGCTAACCTGTTCTTCAGGATTCCCTTCTACCGTTCCTTGCAATAAATGTGCAAGCTCCTTTGCTCGAACAACCATACGCTTTATTTTATCGGCCAAGCCAATTGTTTAGGATAACAGATATAGTACTTTGTCGACAGCTCTGTAAATACCGACTTATCCAAATGTGTCAATAACTCTAACACATCTTTCACCTCTCCGTTCTTCATCTTAATCTTTATTTGACCCTTATCCAAGCGGTAGGCATAATTGGAAATTTTATCGGAGTAAACGAAGTAAGAAGCTTCTTCTAAACTTATGCCAAATGACTTAGCACAAGCTGCTTTTAAAACTTCAATTTCGCTCGCGTTAAACGCATCATTCTGAATCATTGTTTTCGGCAATTGTCGATTAAACAAGCCTTTGCTTAGACTACTAAGCGTCAGGTCGCTTGATTCTTGCCAATATTTAAAATGAGTCATCATTTCCGCATCATCCAATCGTAAATAAAGAGCTGTTAAGTCATTTGACAATCCTTTTTCAGAAAAGTTTAATGTCCGACTAAAAATTTCTTTCAAGGCAGGGGTAAGAAAAATCTCCGTACCTGAATTGAATAAAAATTTAGCGCGCTCGAGCACCTTTATTAATAGCTGTTCCGCCGCCAAAACGGTCTTATGTAAATATACTTGCCAGTACATCAATCGACGACTGATTAAAAATTTTTCAATCGAGTTAACACCTTTCTCCTCCACCATCAATTGCCCATCCACAACCGTCAGCATATTGATAATACGATCATAACTTACAACCCCTTCCGCAACACCTGTAAAGAAACTATCTCGCGTTAAATAATCGAGGCGATCCATATCCAACTGACTACTTACCAATTGATGTAAGAATGGCTTCTCATACTTATTCGTAAATATTGAAATCGCTAATTGCAAAGCACCATGCATTTCGACATTGATGGATTGCATGACGGACAAGGATATTTCTTCATGACTCACTCCTTCGATTAACACATGTTCTAGTGCATGAGAAAAGGGGCCATGCCCAATATCGTGTAATAATATGGCTGCAAGTACAGCAACCTCCTCCTCCGGCGCAATTTCAACCCCCTTCATCCGTAAAGTACGGATACTTTCTTGCATAAGATGCATCGCACCCAATGCATGATGAAAGCGCGTATGATTCGCTCCGGGATAAACTAAATAAGATAATCCTAATTGCTTAATATGACGCAAACGCTGAAACGAAGGATGTTCCAGCAATTGATAGATTAATGGATGTTGTATCGTAACAAATCCATAAACCGGATCATTAATAATTTTAGGCGAAAAGCGTTTTTGATCCATAAGCTAATTTTAGTAAGCCCATTTCACCCAAATACTTCCCCAAGTAAATCCACCACCAAAGGCCGCTAAAAGTATATTATCACCCTTCTTCAATTGCCCCTCATAATCCATCAAACAAAGTGGCAAAGTACCACTTGTGGTATTACCATAACGATGAATATTCATCATTACTTTCTCATCATCCAAACCACAACGTTTAGCCGTCGCATCAATAATACGTTTATTCGCTTGGTGAGGAACTAACCATGCAATATCATCTGCCGTTAGATTATTACGTTTCATGATCTCCTCTGCAACATCAGCCATTCCCACTACCGCAAATTTAAACACCGCCTGTCCTTCTTGATGAACATAATGCTCACGATTCGTTACAGACTCAATCGTAGGAGGATAATTTGATCCACCCGACTTTTGAAATAAGTATTTACGTCCACTTCCATCACTCTTCAAAATAGAATCTTGAATACCAAAACCATCTTCATTTGGTTCTAACAAAACCGCACCAGCCCCGTCTCCGAAAATAACGCAGGTTGCACGATCGGTATAATCAATGATCGAACTCATCTTGTCGGCACCTACAACGACCACCTTCTTATGCGTACCAGCTTCAATAAACTTAGAGGCCGTACTTAAGGCATATAAAAAGCCACTGCAAGCTGCATTGATATCATACGACCAAGCATTCGTCGCACCTACTTTATCACAAATAACATTGGCAGTAGCAGGGAAAACCATATCCCCTGTTACGGTAGCGCAAATCAATAATTCAATCTCTTTAGGATCTATCCCACGCTTTTGACAAAGTTTCTCCACCGCTGCAGCTCCCATAACGGAAGTCCCCATTCCTTCTCCCTTCAAAATACGACGCTCTTTAATCCCCGTACGAGAAGTAATCCACTCGTCAGTAGTGTCAACCATTTTCTCCAATTCTGCATTACTTAATACAAAATCAGGAAGATATCCTGCAACAGCAGTAATGGCGGCTTTAACTTTACTCATTTCATTAATTTTGTTTAACAAATTTAACAAAAGCTGAGGGATTTTATCACTAAAATTCAACATATACGCAAGTAGTTTCCTAATTTTAGGGCATGAATCTTTCTTTAATTGGCAAAAACGCTTTGGTAAGCGGAAGCACGCAAGGTATTGGAAAAGCAATCGCGATTGAATTAGCATTGCTTGGAGCTAACGTAACCCTCCTTGCTCGTAATGAAAACGCTCTCATTGAAAATGTAAAAGATCTTGATATCAGCAAAGGACAGACACATCACTTTGCGGTAGCTGACTTTTCAGACACGACAAGTGTCTTGCAGGCCGCAAATCAAATTACAGCCGAAAGAAATATTCATATTTTGATTAATAATAGTGGCGGACCCACTGCTGGACCGATAACGGGAGAGAGCGCCGAAAAGTTTTTAGCCATTTTTAATCAGCACTTAATTTGCAACCAGATACTTGCACAGGCTGTTTTGAAAGGAATGAAAGAAGATGCCTACGGCCGAATTATAAATGTAATTTCAACATCCGTTAAACAACCTTTGAAAAACCTCGGTGTCTCAAACACCATTCGTGGGGCTGTTGCGAGTTGGGCAAAAACTTGGAGCTTCGAAGTAGCACCGTTTGGAATTACCGTTAACAACGTACTTCCTGGTGCCACAGCAACAAACCGACTTAAAACACTAATTGAAATTAAGTCAGACAAAACAAACCATAGCATCGATGCTATCGAAGCTGAAATGCTTCACGAAATACCTGCGCGTCGCTTTGGAGATCCTTCAGAAATTGCTTCTCTTGCAGCCTTTCTAGCAAGCCCTGCGGCAGGATATATTAATGGAACAAGCATTCCTGTAGACGGCGGAAGAACCGCGGCTATCTAAACCTAAAAAACACATTTTATGCGCGCACCTTTTAATTTACAAAAATGGATTGACGAAAATCGTCATCTTTTAAAACCACCCGTTGGAAACAAAAACTTGTATCACGAAAGCGGTGATTATATCGTAATGATTGTCGCCGGACCTAACGCGCGTAAAGATTATCACTACAACGAAACGGAAGAACTATTCTACCAATTAGAAGGCAATATTACTGTCAAAACACAACAGGACGGAAAATGCGTGGAGGTGCCTATCCAAGCAGGTGAGATGTTCTTGTTGCCAGCTCGCACACCACACAGCCCGGGTCGTTCAGAAGGCTCTATTGGACTAGTGATTGAACGTGTTCGTAAAGGCACAAACATGAAAGATGGCCTTTTGTGGTTCTGCGAAAAGTGTAATAACAAATTGCATGAAACCTACTTTCCTTCAGACAATATCGAAACAGACTTCTTAGCGAAGTTTAAGGAATATTACGGATCTGAAGATTTAAGAACCTGCAAACAATGCGGTCATGTAATGGAAACAGATACTAGATTTGTTTAGTCTTTTGTGCATCACTAGCCGCTTGCGATGCAAGCACTAACGCAAATGTTTCAATACCAGTATAAGCAACATAAAGGCCTCCGAAAGACAATCCAAAACTGAGGCCTTTATGTCCACTACTAATAATATAAATTAAGGCGAAAGCCAATGCTAGAAACATTTTAACGCCAAAAGCTGCGTAGAAATAATTAAAAAATTTATAGTTATTTCCCCCTTTCAATCCGCTATTTACAAAAAAGAAAACAAGCGGCGTAACAACCAGATAGAAGGCTAAGCTCGACGAAAAATCTATAAAAGCTACGGAAGCTCCTTTCAACATAAATATAATCGCGGCTCCGATAATAGCGAGCACAGAGAGCACAACATAAGAAATCAGAAAGGTTCTCATCTTAAAATTTTTCAGCTATATAAGGATATCTTACTTCATACAAGTGACGGATATGTTCCAACATTTTCTCACGAAAAGCTTCGATATTTTCACGCTCTAAGGCACTAATGAAAACGCAGTTACCTTCCGTTTTCTCTTCCCATGTTTCTCGTAATTCCTTTAAAACCTCCTTACGCACTTTCGCTGGCAACAACTCATCGAAATATTTTTCAGCGTATAAGTCCATCTTATTAAAGACCACAATAATCGGCTTATCAAATGCTTTGATCTCCTGTAAAGTCTCATTCACTGTCTTCATGTGATCTTCAAAAGCAGGATGCGAAATATCTACAACATGTAGTAAGACATCCGATTCACGTACCTCATCTAAGGTTGATTTAAAACTCTCAACTAAGGTATGTGGCAGTTTGCGAATAAACCCTACCGTATCACTGAGCAAAAACGGAACTCTATCCAAAACCACTTTACGAACCGTAGTGTCTAAGGTGGCAAATAATTTATTTTCTGCAAACACCTCCGACTTGCTCAGTAAGTTCATGATGGTACTCTTACCCACGTTCGTATAACCAACTAAAGCTACACGAATCACCTCTCCTCTATTCTTACGTTGTGTGCTAAACTGACGATCAATGGTAGCAAGATCTTCTTTTAACAAACTAATTTTATGCTTAACTAAACGACGATCCGTTTCAATCTCTTTTTCTCCAGGTCCACGCATACCAATACCTCCCTTTTGGCGCTCAAGGTGCGTCCATAAGCCTTTCAAACGAGGCAATAGATATTGCATCTGTGCTAATTCAACTTGCGTTTTCGCATGAGCGGTACGAGCACGAGAGGCAAAAATATCTAATATCAATCCGGTTCTATCTAGCACCTTACATTTAACCTCCTTCTGAATATTTGTTTGCTGACGTCCAGACAATTCATCGTCGAAAATGACTAATGAAATTTGATGCTCTTCCACATAATTACGGATCTCCTCCAATTTACCAGCACCAATGAACGTATTGGAATCTAACTTTTGCATACGCTGGGTGAAACGTTTCACCACCTGTGCTCCAGCGGTTTCAGTTAGAAAATCTAACTCATCTAAATATTCTCGTACTTGCTCCTCCGATTGACCTTGGGTAATCACAGCAACTAAGACCGCCTTTTCCTTTATAATTTCTTCCACTATTTTATTTTGTATGAGTTCTTAAAATTACGCACTTTTACGTTGTAATTCACTTTATATGAAACGATATTATTTAATTTCCATTATCAGCGTCTTCCTTCTAACATTTTCTGGGTGTCAATATTTCAACTTAAGCAATCAATTTAAACTCCCTGAATATAAGCGTACGAACAATGTTCGTTTTACTTCGTTTAGTTTGAGTAATGTAACCTTACAGGCCGATATGTACATGTACAACCCCAATCCAATCGGCATTTTACTGTTGGAATCCAATACACAAATTTTTCTGAACGATATTCAAATAGGATCCTCGTCGCAAAGCAAAATGGTTCAAATCATCAAATACAGCGAATTCAAAATCCCATTAGTCATTCAAGTCCCCTCCTCTAAGATATCACTCGCCTTTCTTAAATCAATGATTGGCAGTTTCAAATCAGGTCACGTTAAAATGCACATCAAAGGCAATTGCAAAATCCAAAAAGCTGGAATTGTTTTGAATATACCAATCGACGATACAGAAACTATTCCAATCGAAGTCCCTAAGCTATTTTAGTGACGAAGATCCCAATAAGTATCAAATCCTTTTCTAATCAACTGTAAGGCATTCAACATTTCAGCTCTATTGATACACAATGGCGGAGCGAAACGTATTTTATCACCATGCGTAGGCTTTGCCAATACGCCTTCTTCCTTCATTAACATACAGATATCCCACCCAGTATTCGCATCAATTGCATTTAGTTCAATCGCATTCAATAAGCCCATTCCTCTAACTTCTTTAATCAATGGATGCCTCCAAGATTTTATCTCATCTCTAAATAATTCTCCCATAACACTCGCATTCAACACTAGTTCCTCCTCTTTTAAGATCGCCAAAGCTTCCATAGCCACAACACACGCGAGTGGGTTCCCTCCAAATGTAGATCCATGTTCGCCTGGTTTGATCAATAACATTATTTCATCATCCGCTAATACAGCACTAACCGGCATCATTCCACCACTCAAGGCCTTACCCAAAACAATGATATCCGGACGAATGCCAAAATGATCACAACAAAGCATCTTACCGGTACGAGCTAATCCTGTTTGCACTTCATCAGCGATAAACAAAACATTCGCAGCCTTACAAGCATCATATGCAGCGTTTATATAACCCGCCGGAGGAACAACAACCCCCGCTTCACCTTGTATAGGTTCAAACATAAAACCTGCAACGCTCGGATCCTTTAAGGCTTCTTTCAGAGCATCAATGTCACCATAAGGAACGAGGATATAATTCGGCATATAGGGTCCAAAGCCTCCAAAAGAATCAGGATCTGAACTAAAGGAAATAACACCCGTTGTACGTCCGTGAAAATTCCCTTCACAAACAATGATTTTTGCGCTATTATCCGCTAAGCCTTTTACACGATAAGCCCAACGACGACAAAGCTTCAAGGCGGTTTCTACAGCCTCAACACCCGTATTCATCGGCAATACCTTGTCATATCCAAAATAATCCGTGATGTATTGTGCAAAAGCACCTAAACGATCATTATGAAAAGCTCTTGATGTTAAAGTCAAACGTTGCAATTGATCAATCATTACATTGACTAATCGAGGATGACAATGACCTTGATTAACGGCTGAATAAGCTGACAAAAAATCAAAATAATCCTTCCCTTCAACATCACGCATCTTGACACCTTTAGCAGATTCAATCACCACCGGTAAGGGATGATAATTATGCGCGTTAAATGTTTCCTCCTTTTCAATAAATTCTTGCGTAAGACTATTTTGCGTAATCATAAATTTGTGTTTCATCTCAAAGATACGAATAAGCACTTTACAAAAACCATACAAACGGTTTCATTTTTATTAATAGAGCGTATCGTGTTATTATTTTCAATTTTCCCTGAAAAGTATTTAAACGAACAACTGATTAACATATTTAGTCTTCTCAATATCAAGTTCCTTTAGTAACTTTGGATAAAATTCAAATATTAGAAGAATGCCTAAGAGTACAAAAGAGAAGAACTTTAGTTTGAATGGTTTACCAAAACGTACTGTAAAACCTCGCAATAACGGTCTCACCATGGTAATGGATAAAGGCCTTAGCACCTTTGAGGTAAATTCTTTTTTAGAAATTGCTGGTCCTTATACAGATATTGTAAAATTAGGTTTTGGAACAGCGTATGTTTCTCCGAATCTAAAAGAAAAAATTGCGCTATACAAAGCGCACAATATTCCTTGCTATTTTGGCGGTACTCTTTTCGAAGCCTTTATAGCTAGAAACCAATTCAACGACTATATCGCTGCTTTAGAGAAATATGAGATGGAATTTGTGGAAGTTTCTGATGGATCACTTGAAATCCCTCACAAACAAAAACTAAAGTACGTAGAAACCCTTGCAAAGAAAGGTTACAAAGTGTTGAGCGAAGTAGGAAGCAAAGACGCAGAAAAGATTTTCCCTCCTTATCAATGGATTGAATTGATGAATGCGGAATTGAATGCAGGCGCTTGGAAAGTAATTGCAGAAGCGCGCGAAGCTGGTAACGTAGGCATTTACCGTGGTTCTGGCGAAGTCCGTGAAGGTTTAGTACAGGAAATTCTTACTAAGATTAAAAAAGACCAAATCATTTGGGAGGCACCGCAAAAAGCCCAACAAACTTGGTTCATTAAGCTAATTGGATCGAATGTAAACCTTGGCAATATCGCGCCAAATGAAATCATCGCGGTAGAAACCTTACGTCTTGGCCTTCGTAGCGACACCTTCCATCATTTCTTGAAATAGTCATTCATGAAGCTGCCTTTTCGTCAATATAGTGCTTTGATTATCCTTTTCGGAGGAATCTTAGTCTTATATTGTTGTAAAAAGGCCCCAACCTATCCTGTAATCCCAGCACTAACGTGGGTTAATGCGACTCCAAATCCAGTTAAAATCGGCACAGATAGCTTGGTATTAAAATTTGCATTCACCGACGGTGATGGGGATTTAGGTGAAGCAGATACATCTATTTACGTTACAGATATCCGACCAAATAGTATCAATACACCTTTTACCTATACCTTCAACCTACCTAATATTCCTTCCAAAGGTAGCTACAAGCAAATCACAGGTAATATCAGTATCAATATGTTTAGCAACAATTCTTGCCGTCCAGGACGTGACACCCGCGACACGGTTAGTTATTCAATCTATGTAAAAGATAAAGCGGGTAACAAGAGCAATATAATCACTACTCCGCCAATTATCTTCCTTTGTAATTAATACAAAGCGTTTACAATCGTTTCAACTTCTTCCTTAGAAGGCATTTCTTTTGGTTCAAATTTCTGCCCTGTAACTTCTTCAAACAATTGGATGTAGCGAGCAGAGATTTCATTCACCCAAGTATCAGACATCGTAGGAACTTCTTGCCCTTCTTTACCTTGAAAGCCATTCTCAATAAGCCACTGACGAACAAACTCTTTTGACAACTGCAATTGCTGTTCGCCTTTTCTTTGTCTTTCTTCGTAATTCTCTAAATAGAAATAACGACTACTATCAGGTGTATGGATTTCGTCTATGAGAATTACTTCTCCATTCAAATGACCAAATTCATACTTCGTATCTACTAAAATCAATCCTCTTTCATTGGCCATTTTCTGTCCACGAGCAAACAAAGACAAAGCAATGGTACAAAGTTTATCATATTCTGCTGCCGTTAATAAGCCACGTTCAATGATTTGCTCACGCGAGATATCTTCGTCGTGCCCTTCATGTGCCTTTGTTGTAGGGGTAATAATCGGCGTTGGTAAAGGATCGTTTTCTTTCAACCCTTCTGGCAAGCTAATACCGCATAACTCACGCAAGCCGCTATTATAGGTACGCCATGCATGGCCGGCTAAATAGCCACGAACAACCACCTCAATAGGATAAGTGGTGCATTTAATTCCCAAACTTACATTTGGAAGCGGACTTGCTTGTAACCAATTCCGAACAATATCTTTCGTTGCGTTTAGGAAATAAGCTGCGGTTTGATTCAATACCTGACCTTTGAACGGAATAGGACGAGGAAGAATAACATCAAACGCTGATATACGATCAGAAACAACCATAACTAATTTATCCTCACCAATCGAATATACATCACGCACTTTACCTTTATAAAAACCTGTTTGCTGCTTGAATTGATACGTTGCCATCCTGCAAAGGTACAAAATCAGAACGCATAATTATCCCCCTCAGCTTCGCAATTAATCTCAATTTTTCTTTTTAGCTTTACCTATTATGAATGAAGAAGCGTATGCTTTATGGGAAGGCAAATCCAATCTAATGGTTTCGATGCCAAATGAACCATTACTTATTGGCAAACCGAGCATGGAAGGAGGTTTTGAAAAAAGAGTCGCACTAATTTATTCATACAATACGGACGAAGAAAAAACGCAATGCCTAAACATACTTAAACGTATTGTTGCGGCGGGAAAATGGACAGACAATGATGTCTATTACTTAGGTTTTGAAAGCAGTCAATCAACTACCCTACTTGCTTTACTTGAAAGTTTTAATCCTGCATGGATAGTAAGCTTTGGAATAACACCAGCACAATTAAAATGGTGGATTGAGGTTCGATTCAATATCGTTCTGCCTTATCAAAAAACGAATTGCTTATTCACACAACACCCGATTCCATTAGACGCGCAAAAAGAACTTAAATTGGCTTTTTGGGAAGCTTGGAAAAAAATCACTCAACCATAAACAGCACTATGCAACTACTTTTCGCTACAGGCAATCAGAATAAAGTAAATGAAGTTCGTGCTAAATTAGGTGCCGACTATCAAATCAACGACCTCTCTTCGCTAGCATTTAAAGGAGACCTTCCAGAAACCCATGAAACGCTATGGGAGAACGCTAAAGAAAAGGCCATGTTCGTTTATGAGAACTTCGGCAGAAACTGCTTTGCAGAGGATTCCGGTCTTATGATTGACGTCCTAAACGGAGCGCCAGGGGTTTATAGTGCTCGTTATGCTGGGAGTGATAAAAACGACCAAAAAAATATTGAAAAAGTATTGCAAGAAATGAAAGGCAAATCAAATCGTCAGGCGAAATTCATGACGGTTATTGCACTTGTAATCGATTATACCACTTACCTCTTCGAAGGGGAAATAAAAGGCGAAATATTAACCAGTCCTGTTGGTGAAAATGGATTCGGCTACGACCCAATCTTCAAACCTGAAGGGTTCAATTGCTCCTTTGCTGAATTGACCATGGAAGAAAAGATTCAACTTAGCCACAGAAGTATTGCAACTTCCAAGATGATAGAATTTTTAAATGAACTAAATCAGTTCAAACCCGATCACGATTAGTTTACAGCTTAAAATTCAAGCTTCATCCCCTCTTCTGCCAGTACAGTATTTGGAAAGATACTCGTCGCCTCCGCTAAAAGATTTCCTAAATCATCTTTTTTTAATTTGGCTGAAAAATGCCCGATCAACAGACGTTTCGCGCCAGCGCTTGCTGCGATAGATGCTGCCTGCTCTGCGGTACTGTGAAAGGTACTGATCGCCTTATCTGCGTTTGCATTATTAAAAGTTGACTCATGATAAAGCAAATCAACGTCTCCGATTAATGGAGCTATATTAGGTAAATAAACCGTATCGGTAATAAAGGCAAATCGACGGGGTGCACGCGGAGCTTCTGTGAGCGTTGCATTCGAATGACAGAATCCATCACCGCCTATAAAATCTGCTCCTGCCTTTATTGAAGCTAATTGATTGATAGGAATATTTAAGGATTCTACTTTATGGCGAATCAATTTACGCTGCCCAGGCTTTTCTTGAAACAAATAACCACAGGTAGGCGTACGGTGCGATAACGGAATCGTATAAACTTCCAAATGCTCGTCCTCAAATATCTTTGCGAAGACAGGTTCCCAAGTGATAAATTCTAGTGTATACGACAGCACACTCCCTGTTAATTCCAATTGCAATTCAATAATTGCCGCTAAACCCGGAGGACCAAAAATTTTCAAAGGGGCCGTTCGCTTTAACATACCAAATGTTGTGAGCAAACCAATCAAACCAAAGAAATGATCCCCATGCAAATGGGTGATATAAATATGTTCAATGCGAGAAGATTTCAGCCCATACTCTAGCATACGCATTTGCGAGCCCTCCCCACAATCCAACAAAAAACAACGATCAGCCCACTTCAAATATTGAGCCGTCGGGTTTCTTTCTTTTGCAGGAGAAGCCGAGCCACAGCCGAGTATAGTCAACTCGAATGGAATCATAAATTATTCTGAATCTTCTTCGCTACCTAGTTCACGCTCGATTTCATCCATCATCACCATGTCAATCGCCTCCGATAAGGTAGGTACCATTGTTAAAATTTCTTCTAGTTGAGCAATCTTTAAAAGCTTGGCAACTTGATCTCCAACCTGACAAACGACATAAGAACCGTTCGCTTGGTTACACAAACGATAGCCTACTAAAATAGCACTCAAACCACTTGAATCTACAAAAGTTACTTGTGTTAAATCAAGAATAATATTTCGAACGCCTTCCGCATTCAAAATCACCATTTCCGACTTTAATTCAGTAGCATTGAGAGAGTTCAATTTCTCCACTTGTAAGCTCACGGAAGTGTATTTCTCTTGACGATCGATAGTAAATTTCATAGGATTGAATTATGCACGTTTAACTTGTGTACAAATATGCACATTTATCCGACTAATTCAAAAACTAATAACAAATTCCTGCTAATTTCGTATGCAAGTACAATTACCTTTGAATCATCAAAATAGAGGTAAAGCATAGAACCATGGAAACTAAATTATCACCCAAAGCCAAGGAGGTCATTAGCTATAGCCGAGAAGAGGCCATACGCTTAGGGCAAGATTATATCGGCACAGAACACATCCTTCTAGGATTGATTCGTGAAGGCGATAGCATTGCAATCAAAATTTTGAAAGCAATGAAAATTGAATTAGTCGATTTGCGTAAAGAAATCGAGAATTCTATCAAAGACAAAACATCTAGCATTAGCACTGGAGGCAATTTACCTTTAACTAAACAAGCAGAACGTATCATGCGTTGGGCACAGTTAGAGGCGACGGCTATGAAAAGTGAGATGATTGGAACAGAACATTTACTTATGAGCATTTTAAAAAACCGTGACAATATTGCCACACAGATTTTGAATCATCATGATATCGACTACGAGCTATTCAAAGCCGAGTTAGCCTTGATGAATGGAGAACCTCGCAATGAAACACCTGACAGTGGTGGCAATGATGAGGATGGAGAAGATTTTGACGCACCTCGTACACCAAGTGGAAGTGCTGCAAAGAAATCAGCTGCAAATAGTAAGTCGAAAACCCCTGTCCTAGACAATTTCGGTCGCGACATTACTAAAATGGCTGAAGAAGATCGCTTAGATCCTATCGTAGGCCGAGAAGAGGAGATTGAACGTGTTTCACAAATTCTATCACGTCGTAAAAAGAACAACCCAGTATTGATTGGTGAACCTGGTGTAGGTAAAACCGCAATCATTGAGGGCTTAGCCAGACTAATCGTTCAACGTAAAGTATCTCGCGTTCTATTCAACAAACGTATCGTCATGTTAGATCTTGCCGCTTTGGTTGCAGGAACTAAATACCGTGGTCAATTTGAAGAACGTATCAAAGCAATCATGGTTGAACTAGAGAAGAACAAAGACGTGATACTCTTCATTGACGAAATACATACCATTGTTGGGGCAGGCGGAGCAAGTGGCTCTCTTGATGCTAGTAACATTTTCAAGCCAGCCTTAGCACGTGGAGAACTCCAATGCATAGGTGCTTCTACGCTTGACGAGTATCGTCAATTTATTGAAAAAGATGGTGCTTTAGATCGTCGTTTCCAAAAGGTAATCGTAGATCCACCGTCAGCAGAAGAATCTGTCGAAATTTTGAAAAACCTTCGCGCAACCTACGAAGAGTTCCATAATGTCTCTTACGATGATGCAGCGATTGAATCATGTGTAAACATGAGCGTACGCTATATCACAGATCGTTTATTACCTGATAAAGCAATCGACGTATTAGATGAAGTAGGCGCACGTGTACATTTGAAAAATATACATGTCCCTGCCGCAGTAATCGATTTAGAAAAACAAATCGATGCAATTAAAGAAGAGAAGAATGTTGTAGTAAAGAGTCAACAATACGAAAAAGCGGCTCAACTACGTGATAGCGAAAAGCAATTAGAAGCACAACTAGAAAGTGCCCGTCAGAAATGGGAAGAAGACAGTAAATCTATGCGCTACCCTATCACTGAAGATGATATCGCAGAAGTGATTGCAATGTCTACAGGTATCCCTGTTAAGCGTATTGCACAAACTGAAACGGAAAAGTTATTACAAATGACTTCCGCTTTAGAGCAAGAAGTTATTGGCCAGGATGATGCTGTCAAGAAAATTGTAAAAGCTATTCAACGTAACCGTGTAGGTTTGAAAGACCCAAAGAAACCAATCGGAACCTTTATTTTCCTTGGTCCTACGGGTGTCGGTAAAACTGAATTAGCGAAAGCGTTAGCACGTCATATGTTCGACAGTGAAGATGCCTTGATTCGTATCGATATGAGCGAATACATGGAAAAATTCAATGTAAGTAGAATGGTGGGAGCGCCTCCGGGCTATGTTGGTTACGAAGAAGGTGGTCAGTTGACAGAAAAAGTACGTCGCAAACCATATTCTATTATCCTATTAGATGAAGTTGAAAAAGCGCATCCAGATATCTTTAATGTATTGCTTCAGGTTTTTGATGAAGGTATGTTAACAGATGGTTTAGGTCGTAAAATTGACTTCAAAAACACGATCATCATCATGACTTCCAATATTGGAGCCCGTCAGGTGAAAGATTTCGGTCAAGGAGTAGGTTTTGCAACAGGTGCGCGCGAATCACAAAAAGAAGAACACACGAAAGGTGTTATTGAAAAAGCACTCTCTAAAGCATTCTCCCCAGAATTCTTGAATCGTATTGACGAGACTATCGTGTTCAATTCTTTGAATAAGGAGAATATGCATAAGATCATTGATATTGCACTACGTGGCTTATTGAAGCGTGTGGAGCAATTGAAATACCACTTTGAAATCACAGAAGGAGCGAAGGATTTCTTAACGGATAAAGGATTCGATCCTGATTTCGGTGCTCGTCCACTCTACCGTGCTATTCAAAAATGGTTAGAGGATCCAATGGCGGAGGCTTTATTAACGCTTCAGCCGAAGGAAGGTGATACTTTGATGGTTGACAAGCACGCAAATGAAGATCGCCTAGAAATAAGCTTAAAAGACGCTTAAAAACAGTCCCTTTCAGCATAAAGAAAGCCCGTTCATTTGAGCGGGCTTTTTTATGTAACATTTGCAGGGTTTCGAGATGGATACAAATAAAAAACCCTTCTCGAGAGAAGGGTTTTAAAATTATAAAGGACTTTAATTTATTAGTAAGACCACAAGAATTGCTCTTTGTCCATGATGTCTTGCTTGATACGCTCGCCTTCTAACAATGCATCTAAACCGTTTGCATAATCAGAGATACGACGATCGTAAACGTTTGACTCTTTGTAGATATAACTGCTGAAGAAACGATTCTCCATCACATCATCCCAACTCATCGGCTTAGCGTCATTACGACTGTTATACACTTCATATTTTGTCAATACTTTACGCAAATCAGGATAGTACAACCAATACATTGGAATTTCACCTACGAATTGACCAGAAGAGGTATACATTGGATATAATGGGCAAATACCCAAAATACGCACTTGCATAGTTGAAGATTCATCATCAAAGAACCAATCTTCGATGATACGCATTTTAGTTACCTTTTCTGCATCAATCTTACGAACGATAACCGCTGTATCAATTTCACCCGTATTTGGATCTGGGATATAGGACGTATCAGAACCATTGAAAGCAGTTTTGAATGCAGTGGTATCTAAATACATTCCTTTAGAAAGGAATTGGTCATCGTTTTCACCAGTAGAATACATTTTCAAACCTTCTTCGCTAGTCATTGCTGCACGATGGATGATTTCGAAAAATTTCGCACCTGGTTTAGGATAAATGAACGGCAAGTTCATTTTCTCACGAAAATCAATAACACGCCAGATACGCTTTTGCCAGTAGATGTCTGATTGACGCACGAAATCGTATTCCAAAGGACGAACACCTGTGGTAGCAGTACCATTTTGTTCTATTGAACCATGCAATGCGCGTTTATAAACACCCATTCCACCAAGGAAACGATCATCACTAGCAGGGCCTGTCGATGCTGTTGTTGCATCTGCAGCTGGGTCACCTGTTTGATCGCCGTCATTTTGAGCCCACACGCTGCAGGTACTCAAAGTGAAGAAGGCTAACAATGTTAAAAATCTTTTTTGCATGGCTATATAGATTTATTAATTCAGACGGAAAGAAATTGCACCAATTTTACGTGGAGGGTTACCAGGGCCTTGCACTGTGATATCTTCAAAGAAGAATGAATCACCTGGCTTAGCTTGGTTTAATAAGGCTCTTACTTGGTCGTTGAACATGTTTCCATTCACAACAACTGGAGGAGCTGGATCACCACGACGCGGACGATAATACACAGTGAATTTAGTTACCGCATATTTATAATCGAAGTCGAAGTTATCTAAAACTGCAGAGATACCTTTTTGAATTTTCAAAAGATCCGCAGAGATAGCACCACCTTGAAGGTTAGCAATAGTTGCATACGGAGAAGGGATCATTTTAACACGGAAAGGGAAATCACCGATTTTGACAGTGCGTTTCTCTTTTCCACTGATTGTTGTACCACTTACTGATACAATTGCAGATCCTAATTTATTTTGCGTTACAACATATTTACCTGCAGAACCCGCGATTGTACCTTGAGAGATAGTAACGGCAATTTTATCGGCAGTGAAACCAGCCGCAGTGATGCGAATTGGATTTTCAACGCCCATATAAAACACGTTCATTTTTTCAGGAGAAACAGATGCGAAAGGCTTGATAACTTGGTAAGAACCATCAAATTTATAAGACTTCACGCGACCATTCGGATCTTTCACACGGATATCTCCGGCATATTTCTTTTCACCTTCACCAGAAGCAGAAGCGGTATAAAGACCTTCACCACCATCTACTTTAACGGCGTTACCGCCTACGAAGATATCTGGATCTGCTTTAGAGTCGAACGCTGACAAGAAGATATGTGCTTTGAATTGTCCACCTTCAGTGATGATGGTGTTTTCAGGAACTACACGAGCTACTAGGGTATCGAACTTAAAGTCGTCAGCACCAATAGACATCAAACATTCGTTGATAACGTCTGCTTCAGCTGTTTTGATATTTTGTTGAATACCATTTAGGATAGCCAAACATGCTACAACAGGTACCATGTGGAAGTTTCCAAAATACCATTTGTTTTCTTCTGGCGAGTGTTCAGGATCTTTGAAATCTTCGGCACGAAGTGCTGAACGCATTTCTAATTCCTTACCTTTTTGACGACGAGATGCAGGGATCAAAGAATACAACTTTTTACGTGTATTATTGATTTTGTTCATCAAGTCTTTACCATTCTTTCCTTCTTCTTCTTCGATGAAAACACGCGGACCTGCTTCCAAGTCTTTGTCGTTCATCAATTCTCCTTTGTGCGGACCATCAGGAAAAACGCCACCTGATTCTTCAACCAAGCGCTTTTTGTATTTTTCAATTTCAGCATCCAAAGCATTTGCTAAAGCCTTTGCTTTCTGAGCGTTATCAAACGCTTCTTTAGCTTTACCAGGGTTTAATTCGCTTTGCTTTTTTAACTGACTGTATGTGATTGCATTTTTAGTTTTAATCGCATCTTTGGCTTTTGTGATGCCTTTATCTACGATTTTAAATGCATTCAGAATCTCTGCCGACACGTTCAATGCCAACAGGGCTGTCAACACGAGATACATCATGTTGATCATCATCTGCCTCGGCTCCTTAGGAATTGCCATAGTGCTTTACTCTTTAATTTTTGAATAAGTGATTACTATCAATACTTAAGTGCGAGATTAGCGATTGCCAGAAGCTGCAGTGCTCATAGCGCTCAACATGTTACCATATACATTATTCAATGCAGAAAGGTTACGTGCCAATGAAGCCATTTGCTCCTTATACTTCACAGTATCTTCGATAGAGTTACTCATATTGCTCATCGCTTCCACTAAGTTAGCATTGAAGCGATTCATTGCTTGAATATGATTACTTGTATCTTTCAATTCCATTTCGTACATAGCGTTCAAAGCCGACAAGTTTTTAGTCATCCCTTGAATTTGCTCATGGAAAGCTTTAGACTCAGAACCGATACTTCCGATTGTTTTAATGTTTTCAGAAGCTTCTGCGAATGCATCATTCATTCCTTGTAATGTAGAAGCGGCAGAACGTGCTGAAGTTGCATATTCGTTTGTTGCTGCAACTGCATCAGAAATTTGACTCATTTTATCAGCGTTGTCAGCAATTTTCTTGAAGCCTTCACCCATTTTCTCGAATACTTCTTCAGGAACATTTACTTTGCTTAATAAGCTGCCTAATCCGCTATCGCCAGAACCAGAACCACCACCTACGGCAACGTCTGCGTTTGCTTTACGAACGAATGTTTTATCCACTTCAGGAGCGATATCCAAGTTTGGATACAAACGTTCCCAATAGTAATCTTTGTGAGGAGGTAAAAACCCTAGAAGGGCGAAAAGAACTGCCTCCGTGATCATACCTGCCATCAACATTTCTGTTGCCAATGGCCAGTGCAAGATTTTAAATAGGGCCCCTAAGATAACCACAGATGCACCGAAACCGATGATCATATTTTTCAAACGCTTACCGCGATCCGTCTCGAAGAAATGAACTAAGCCTGACATAATTTAGGGTGTTTAATTGGTTAGGATGGTTTTATAAAGTGTGATTTGGTTTTTATTTTTGGTAATCAGCCATTGAACGACCCAAGAAAGATTGAACCGTACGGAAACCGATATAACATTTAGCCGTGTCTTGGAATTCCCATTTACGCGTACCACATTGCAAGTAGTAGCCAATGTCTTTCCATGAACCTCCGCGAATTACTTTACGCTTCATAGCGTCTGGATCTTGATTTGCGTCATCCGGACCTGTTGAATTATAACGTACAGAAGAGTTAAGATCGTGCATGAATTGGAAAGCGTTTTCGAAGAATGCATCTTCACACCATTCAGCTACGTTACCTGACATATTATACAAACCGAAGTCGTTCGGGAAGTAAGCATCTGCTTTTACAGTATACAAACCACCATCTTCAGGATAGTTACCACGCATTGGTTTGAAGTTAGCCAAGATACATCCTTTTGCATTACGCAAGTAAGGACCTCCCCACGGATATGGTGCAAATTCACGGCCACCACGAGCTGCATATTCCCACTCTACTTCAGAAGGAAGACGGAAGAATTCCGGCTCAGTTTTACCATTCAACATATTGAAATCATACAATAAACGCGTGCGCCATAGACAGAAAGCACGTGCTTGATGCCAATTCACACCTACTACAGGATAGTTATCGAAAGCAGGGTGATTGAAATAGTTACGAGTCATTGGATCGTTGAAAGAATATGTGAAGTCATGCATCCAACACATTGTGTCAGGATAGATATTCACTGCACGGTTCAAGATGATTTTACTGCGTGATTCTTGACGATTTGCCTTCTTTGCAGCAAACTGCAAATCCAATTCAACTGGATTATATACCAATTTAGATGGATCGATTTGCTTCTTACCCCAGAAACGCTCTTCTGCAGGGTAGAACAATTCTTCCAATTTTTCTTTTGCGTCTTCAGAATTCCAATCCAATTCTAAATCCCAATTAATACGCTCATTTTCTTCACCTTCAGCGTACAAGAACTCACCACCCATCAAACGACGAGCGATTGAATCACGTACCCAATACACAAACTGACGGTATTCGTTGTTAGTGATTTCGGTGTTGTCCATGTAGAAACCTTGCACAGAAACTGATTTTGGACGTTGTACCAAAGTACCGTTCATGTCCTCGTCATTTTGACCAATGTGCAATGTACCAGAATGGATGTAAACCATTCCGTAAGGGATTTCTGGGATGTATTCAGGACGATCGAATACACCGAGCAATTGACCTTCGTAACCACCATGACCACAACTGATCACGATTACAGCCAACGCTAACCACCAAGCATGTTTGAGCATCTTTTTCATGCGCTAATTGGATTTAATAGTTTCCCTCCCCTATTTATAACTAAGGCAAGGAAGACAAAGATATATATTTTCCCCAATTCTCCAAATACTTTGAAAAATTAAGGCTTTCGGTTTGTTTTTCTGATGTAAAGGAGGAAGTCTTAATAATCTGTTAAAACTCCTATACGCAAGATAAATAAAAAGTTTCGTTTTGGGCAAAAAAAATCACAGAAAGCGGGGTGAAAAAATGATTTTCCCCCTTGAAGGAGGCGGTGGCTCCTGTAATTTATAAACAAGACTTAATTCTTGCGTGCCGTAAACGATTTGAGATAGCTTATTCAAAGGCCATTCAAACGAGTAATTGAATTGCATTCTATCATTCAGAACGTAGCCAAAAACAGCGCCTGCCGCATCGACATTTCTTGGGGCAAAACCGCGGATTAAAACGCCAAAACGCCATTTATCTTGATAGGTTGCAAAACTTTGCCAATCGACCATTGATTTGGTAAAATTAGACTTAAGCCAGGCAGATGACTTAAACTGCCAGTTATTGATTTGCAACGGCCAATTATAATTAACTCCAAGGTGAACTAGAGGACTGTATTGAATCAAGGCATTGCCTGTAGGCACCACCAATTTAATCTTACCAGCAAATAAATGCTCAATTCCCAAATTAAAACTGAAAGCATTCCATTTTGTTTTGAGTCCTAAATTAAAATTTGGCACCACCTGACCAAGGCTATTAGTAGCAAGATCAGGATCATTGTGTAGCAATGCATTATCATTATACACACCATCTGCAGCACGTAATTTCGCACCGAGTAATGCATATTGAATAAAGCCTATACTTGCGCCCACTTGAATTTGCAGTTTCTTTAGTTTGATAGGATATGCCAATTGCAAATCCGTATGTAATACTTGATGTGCGCCGGCCAATTCATTGGCTATCACCAAACCGCCGAACAATTTACTATTCGGAACAGGCATTTGAGCAAAAAGCGTCTGCGTGAATGGCTGTCCTTCTACTCCAAGCCATTGAATCCGAAGATCAGCGCCTGCAAGAGGAGCATTATAATTTTCAAGAGCACCCGGATTATTTAAATTAGGCCAAAGCGTTGAATGTCCTATCTGTGCATCGTTTTGAGCCTTTACTACCGTTGCAGTAGAAAGACACAAAAACAAAAAAACAGAATAGAGAAATTTACAACGCATAATTATTTAGCTAAGTAACAGAATAATCTTCAATCACCAAAGTTTGAACTGTTAATGCGCTTCTAACCAACTTTGTCCCACACCTACTTCACATTCAACCGGAACGTCATTTGGCAGTAATAAAGCTGTTCGCATATTTTCGAGGACCAAATTCTTCATTATTTCTACTTCGTCTTGATGTACGTCGAAAATCAATTCATCATGTACTTGCAGAAGTAGACGGCTTCGTAATCCTGCATTTTTAATGGCGTGATGAATTTTAATCATTGCCAATTTAATCATATCTGCGGCGGTACCTTGAATTGGGGAATTAATGGCATTTCTTTCTGCGAATGCACGTACCGTAAAATTGGCGGAGTGTATATCACGGAGCCAACGTTTTCTGCCTTTTAAGGTTTGGACATAACCTTTATCGACAGCGGATTGCACAATTTCCGTCATGTATTTTTGAATACCACTAAATTCCTTCTTGTAGCTATCAATGATTTCCTTTGCTTCGGAACGAGAAATTTTCAAATTCTCTGCAAGTCCGAAAGCTCCTTGTCCGTAGATGATACCGAAGTTTACGCTTTTTGCTTTGTAACGCATTTCTTTGGTTACCTCTTCTGGGCTTACGTTAAATACTTTGGCAGCTGTGGCCGTGTGAATATCCATTCCATCACGGAAAGCCTGACACATATTTGGGTCGCCGCTGATAGCCGCTACGATACGCAATTCTATTTGCGAATAGTCGGCGCTCATCAATACGTGATTTTCATCTCGTGCAATAAACGCTTTTCTTATTTCTCTGCCACGATCTGTTCTAACAGGAATGTTTTGAAGATTGGGATCATTGCTACTAAGGCGACCGGTTACAGCGACTGCTTGACTATACGACGTGTGAATTCTACCTGATTTTGGATTAACCAAAAGTGGCAATTTTTCTACGTAGGTATTATTCAATTTAGTGTATTCTCGAAAGGCTAAGATATCATCGACAATTTGATGCTCTTTGGCCAATTTCAAAAGCACCTCCTCC
Source organism: Chitinophagales bacterium (assembly GCA_026461075.1). Lineage (GTDB taxonomy): Bacteria > Bacteroidota > Bacteroidia > Chitinophagales > CAIODY01 > JAHEYX01. The sequence goes on along the minus strand of JAPJNH010000089.1, from coordinate 941 downwards.
CCAGTTGCATACTGACCCGTTTTAGTTTTTTTTGCTTTTGGATCTAACTTCAAATGTTCAAAAAGCACGTCCCCTAGCTGCTTTGGAGAAGCCAGATTAAATCGGAGTCCGGCTTGCGCAAAAACCTTTTCTTCATGTTCATGTGCTAATCGAGAAAGTTCTTTTGAATAATCATTTAAGAATTTCTCATCAATTCGAATCCCTTCAAATTCCATATCGCGCAAAACCTCCACTAGTGGAAATTCGATTTCATTCGCTAGATCACGCACCTCTTTTTCCAACAATTCATGATCCATAGAGGTCTTGAGTTGTAGCGTAATATCAGCATCTTCGGCAGCATATTCACTAATTTGTGCAAGCGCTACATCGCCCATATTCCCTTGAGATTTACCCTTCTTGCCAATTAGTTCGGTGATCGAAATCGGAGAGTAATCAAGGTATTGTACACTTAGCATATCCATGGAGCGTTTTGCTTCTGGTTCTACTAGATAATGCGCAAGCATAGTATCGTAAATAGGTCCTGCAACCTCGATTCCATGCCACTTCAGCACTAGCATATCGAATTTTATATTGTGCCCGACTTTAATAATAGAAGTGTTTAAAAAGAAAGGACTTAATATATTTAGGATATTGCTTGTCGTTAAGGATGCGTTACAAGGAATGTAGAAGGCTTTGGCTTTTTCATAGCTGAAGGACAAGCCTACAAGTGAGGTTTGATTTGCATCTAAAGAAGTTGTTTCTGTATCGAAGCAAACGACAGTTTGGGAAAGTAAGTTTTGTACTAAATTCTTTAAGTCTTGTTCTTCAAGTATTGTTTGATATTCATGCGGCGTATTGGCAGCATTTGAATTTCCTTGCAGGATTTTTGTTTCTTCAACAGCGTCAAATAGTGACGGAGCCGATGTTTTGGCAGCAGGCAATGGATTTCCGAACAAGTCGGC
>JAPJNH010000007.1 GCA_026461075.1 Chitinophagales bacterium | reverse complement strand
ATCCCGAACGTTCGGGATTGGGAAAAGTGGAAAGGAGATGTATGTGAAATGAATAATGAAGGTTGTAATGAATGATGTCCCGAATTCCCGAAGCTTCGGGACGGGAGATGAATAATCGGTGAAAAGTGAAAAGATTAAATCCCGAAGTCCCGAATGTTCGGGACGGGATGAGAATTGCGGAAAATGTAAATCCTCAATATTCTAAATTATAACTAGGTCGGCTTTTTAGAGCCGTTGATGAGTAATTAAAAATTTGCTTTCGTAATTTCGTATCCGCCCCAATTTGAAACTATCTGAAAATGAAAAAAAAATCACCCTGCTGTTCTACAAATTCAAGCAGTCTTCGAAGCCAATCGTAACGCCTACCAGGCACCGCGTATGGCGGCTTATATGAAAAATCTCTTTCCTTATTATGGATTGCAAAAGCCCGTGAGAGCCGCATTACAGAAGGATTTTATCGCCCTTAGTAAAAGCTTTGCTATCGATGAAATACATGAGATAACTTTACAATTGTGGGCTATTCCAGAAAGAGAGATGCAATACCTTGCCATGGATATGCTCTATGCAAACAAGCGTAAATGGAATGATGATACCCTATCTTTATTCGAACAATTAATTACCAGCAAATCGTGGTGGGACACTGTTGATCTATTGGCTTCAAAAATGCTAGGCGCCTACATCAAAAAGGATTATGCCCACTATCAAAAGCGCGTATATGCCTATATGCAATCGAAAGATATGTGGCTGAATAGAACCGCTATCATTCATCAGTTGACCTATCGCCGAGAAATAAAATTAGAGATATTGGAAGCCGCCATTTTGAATGTCATTCATCAAAAAGAATTCTTCCTGCAAAAAGCAATAGGATGGGCATTACGTCAGCATGCTAAAGTGGATGTCGACTATGTGCAAGCCTTTGTGAATACACATGCAGTGATGAGTAATTTGGCCAAGCGAGAAGCTTTGAAACATCATTTATAAACCTTTTTTAGGGGCGCTTGTTGTTTATACATGCGCAAAGCTTGGAATATCCCTATACAAACCGTTTATAGCTTGCTGACCTATGATGCGTCGGGCAATGCGAATATGAATATCTGCACTTATGTTACTGGAGTGAGTATGCAGCCCAAACGCTTTGTAATTGCTGTATATAAGAATACCAAGACATTGGATAACTTATCCTTTAATCAAACAGTAGTATTGCAAGTATTGAATGAAGTACATGCGCCATTAGTAAAATTGTTAGGAAAACAATCCGGCAAAAAGATTGATAAAATGTCGCGTTTGCGCAAGCGTGATTGCTTGCAAACGATTGATGAATGCGAGCTTTTAAAGTGTGTGAATGCCTATCTACGCCTTGCGGTAGTCGACTCATTTGATGTAGGCGATCATATCCTATACACCTTCGATCTGGTAAAATCACGTTCCTTTAGTGAAGCGAATATCCTGACCAATCAATACCTTATGGAACACGGACATATTCTGTAAAGAATTGAAAAATGTTAAAGCAATAAAAAAGCCCAGCTGCATCGCAACTGGGCTTTTTCTATAAGTTAAGCTAAGCTTACTTGATGATGTTGAATTTACCTTTAACTTCTTGACCTCCGATCATTACAGAGTAGAAGTAGATACCTTCGTTCAAGTTAGCAGTAGCGATAGTTACTTTGTTGTTTACAGTTTGCGTGTAAGCAGCAACAACTTGACCTAAAGCGTTAGTTACATTGATAGTAGCAATATTGTTTACGTTAGCTAATTCGATTGGCAATACCAATTCTTGACCCGCTTTAGCTGGGTTAGGGTAGATAGCACCAGTAGCGAATTGAGAGCTGATACCATTGATACCAGTAGCGTTACCAACGTTAACTACTTTAGAAGCGTTAACAGTTCCTGCAGCAGAAGTTGCAGTCATAGTTACAGTATAAGAACCTGCAGCTTGGAAAGTGTGCGCTGGGTTAGCACCACTACCTAAAGCAGAACCATCACCGAAATCCCATGAGTAAGTAGCAGTAGGATCGTTAGAGGTAGCTGTGAAAGTTACAGAAGCTTTAGCTTTAGGAGCAGCTGGCGCGAAAGTGAAGCTAGCTGTCAAAGGCTCAGTGAAAGTTACTTGAACAACAGTAAACCAGTCTTCTAATTCAGAAGGGTTACCACCTGAAGTGATATTTGTATTTCTTGCAAGGTTAGTGATGAAAGGAGCGTAGTTATAGAAAGAGAAAGGCAATGAAGAGAATTGCGCTGCATTACCAGCTCCGTCGTCAACATAAGCAATCAATTGAGAGAAAGTATCTGTTGAAGCTCCAGCAAAATACAATTCAGTAACACCAACTGGAACTGTTGACGTATAGTTTGGTCCGAAAGACAAGGATGCAGTAGCACCTGCTCCTAACCAGTGACCACCAGGAGATAATGTTGTAGTAGTAGAAACACCACCACGTGCTTTAACTGAGTTCAATTGAGGAGTTCCTGTACCATTTAATGCTACGATATCCCATTCAATTGAATCCTTCAAACCACTATTGTTTACGTGTGTGTTGAAGAAGAAAATTGAGTCGATGGTGATAGATGAAGGATAAGTGAAGTACTTAGTAGAACCAGGTACGTCTGCGAAATCATCAAATACGATGATACTATCAGCAGCAGCAGCAGCAGGACTAGAATAGTACAATGACATTCCGATTTTAGTCATCATAGTGTCATTTGCAGCTGGGTTTGATTTGAATTCCCATACATAACTTCCTGTGTTTGCAGTGAAGTTTTCTGCTAATGAAGAATAGTCAATGTAATAAGTAGACGTTGGAGTCGACTTAGTACCTTGTTTCGCGTTGTTGATTTTTTGGAAACGAGCTTGTTTGAACGCTTTGATTTCGTTAGCTGTCATTTTCGCAGCTGGACGAACCAAGTTAGCATTCTGTGCGTTAGCAAGGAAAACCACTGCTAACAACAAAAGAAGGGTAGCTTTTACTTTTTTCATTGTTGGTTTGTTTATTGTAATTTTTAGGTTAATTCTACGTGGTTAAAAGTAAGGAATTCATCTGTTATTTTTCAAAAAAATATGCAAATGGTCGAATTCCCACTTTTAGGTCTTTAATCGATTAGTTTTTGCCCCTTAAATTCAATTGGAAGGTACTTCTGTGCCTTTTCATCCCATTCAAAAAGGGTCAATTGTTGGCTATTGGTGATTAACAAATAGCGGGTGGAGAATTGAAAATTATAAACAGCAATTTGCTGACATACCGCCTCCGTCAGTTTAATTTCTGGCGCTTTACACTCCGCTATTAAAACCGCCTGCCCATCTCTATCATAAAGCATCAGGTCAAAGCGCTTTTGTAGTCCATTTACCACTAAGCCTTTTTCCACTGCCATCAGGCTGAAAGGCACTGCGCAAACTTCATTCAATAGTACAATCAACCATTGTCTTACTTTTTCCTCTGGCGTTAAGGCCACCCACTTCTTACGAACGGGATCCCAAATCTGGTTTTGTCCAGCAACTTGTCTTATGCGAAACTTTTCTTCTGCCATGCTGCTAGTTTTGTAAATGCCATTTTTGTCTCTTCTTGCTTCCATACCACGTCGCCACAATGCTCCACCCAAACAATTCCACGGATCGCATTGCAAATAAACAGTTCTTCGATTTTCCTAAGCTCATTCTCAAAAAGCTGTTCTTCCTTCGCCTGTAATAATTCAATTAATAAACTCCGCATTACACCTGGAATGCCGCCATTGTCTAAGGGAGGCGTATGCCATGCCCCATTCTTAAAAAAGAAAATATTACCGATGCTGCTTTCCAAAATCCGCCCCTGCGCATCTTTCAGCAATAGGTCTTGCAATTGATTGCTTTTTGCTTTCGTGCTCGCCGCCAAATAAATACTTCGCTCATGATGCTTATAATCGCGATGTAATTGCGTGCTTTCAACTTCCCATGTGCCAACCTGCCATCCAATATCGTTGAAGAGGTATTCGGAATAGGGTAATGGAACTGCCTCTAGTTGCAGGTTCCAGGCTTCTTCCATTTCATATTTATAAACGCGCACTCTGATTTTGCATCCTTGCTCGAACTCGTTTTTATCAACCAATACATGAATGATCTCTTGCAAATAACTTGGAGGGGGTAGGAGCGACAAGCCATAATCGCCTAAAAGTCCTTTCTCCAGCCGTTGATAATGATGCGTGAAAAGTGGCATGCAATGATGACTATAAAAAATCGATTCAAAACCGCCTTCGTTACAACGATCTGGGTCGGGTAGCGAATTTATGTGCACCCATTCATCATTCAACCAGTACCATGTCTCCTTACTCATCCTCGCGATAAAACTTTTGCTGCAAGTTTTTCCAAACCTCCATCGGATCGTTCGGAAGTTTAGTTTCTATGTCGCCGAAACGATAACCTACCGTAACCGAAAAACCACTGGAGTTGTGCTGAAAATATACCGGATACAGTACATTGATATAACTCATGTTAAACACATTCAAACAAGCAAAAAAGCGTTTGCCATTATATCCTAGGTTGATGTCTGTATAACTATTGATCGTATATTTCAAGGTGTTGAAGATGCCCCCTTTCGCAAAATAATGATTGTAATTTACCCCCGCTCCGAAAGCATATAAGGGACTAAAAAAGACTCTACCGCCTAATAGCGAAATGGTAAAAGTATAGCCCGGCATACAGTCGATTTTATAACTATTAACCTTCCGTAAGCCTGTCTGATTTTGCGTATACGGAAACAAGCTCATACTGTCGCTGATGAGCAACTGATTGGAATTAATTTGCGTCCAGCCGGGCTCTATAAAAAGAATCAAGCTGCCCGCAGTTTTCTTCTGCTGTTCTGTTTGAAAACGCGCTGCGCCTAATGAAAACCTACGAGAGTTATTGACGAAATAAAAACGAGCACCTGCCCTACGATAGCGTATATCTGGCACCGCAAAGGAATTGATAGAGTCGGAACGAATCAATCCTCGGTAGTCGCCATAATAGGTTTTAACGCCCCATGCACGTTGACTTACACCGATGCGCCAACTAATTTTATTAAGGTTATACTTCAGACGCTCATTGCTGGTTGCCTGCGTATAGTTTAAATCGGCCGACAGCCATTTATAACTCAAACTTGCACCTTGTGAACTAGAATTTGAAACGACATATTTGCTGTTGCCTAATTTAAATTCATCGTCACTCGCCAGCGATAAAAAAGAAAGCTTATTACTTTCGCTACCTTGAGAAAGCGTGAAGTTGTTTCTATAATGCATTCTACTGATATAACTACTATCAAAGTCTTGCCCGAGCAATAAAGTACTGCTGAACAAACAAAGGACTAGTAAGCTAAATAAGTATTTCATTAGCGCGTGAAGAAATCAAGGGTAAAGTTACTCTTAAAGATTTTAATAGCCATAGCAATAATGAGTACGCCAAAAAACTTTTTGACTACTAAAATTCCTGCTTTGCCCAGTTTCTGTTCAATCCAATCTACGCTGCGTAATACAAAAAAGACAACGATAAGATTAATCACTACTGCTATCAAAACATTGTAAATACTATAACTCGCTTTTAAAGAAAGTAGGGTAGTGAGTGTGCCAGAACCTGCAAGGATGGGGAATCCTAGCGGTACTAAACTGCCGGCAGCACCGATTTCTTTTTCTGATTTGAAGAGATTATGTCCGCTGATCATTTCTAAACCTAACAGAAAAACCACCAAAGCCCCCGCCATCGCAAAGGAGTGAATATCTATCCCGATGAAGTTTAGAATCGTCTCTCCGACAAATAGGAAAATGATCATTAAAAATCCTGCAAACGCAGTAGTACTCAGCGGATTGAACTTAGGCTGGTTTTGCTTGAAGGAAATAATGACAGGAATACTTCCTACCACATCAATGATTGCAAAGAGTGTGAAGGTTATCGTGAGGATATCACTGAGTTTGATAGAACTTACAGGAGGCATATCGGTTCTTTTCACAAATATATATAGAATTATCCCCCGAAGAATTTCAAATTATTCCCATTTTTGTGGTAAACAAAAGCATGAAAACGAGTTTGACCATAGGTTTTTCCCCTTGTCCGAATGATACCTTCATTTTCGACGCCTTAGTAAATGGTAAAATTGAATCTCCATTTACTTTTGAAACGAAATTGCATGATGTAGAAGAACTGAATAAAAAGGCCTTTGCCAACGAATATGCGGTGACCAAGTTGTCTTATCATGCTTGGTTGCATTTGCAGGATCAATATACCTTACTAGAGGCGGGTTCTGCTTTAGGAATGGGTTGTGGTCCACTATTAATTTCGAAGCCTGGTTTAGATTTGTCTCGAAACGACCTCCGAATCGCTATTCCTGGTCGAATGACTACCGCCAATTTTTTATTCAGTGCTTGCTATCCGCAATGGAAAGGCAATACGATACCAATGTTATTTTCAGACATTGAAACGGCCATTTTGAATAATGTAATCGATGCGGGCGTCATCATTCATGAAAATCGCTTTACATATCAAGATAAAGGCTTGGTGTGCATACAAGATTTGGGTGACTGGTGGGAAAGTACTACCGGAGCCGCGATTCCATTAGGTTGTATCGCTGTTCGAAAAGACTTAGCGCATCTGAAAGAATCATTGGAAAAAAGTATCCGCGCTTCCCTCGATTATTCCTATGCACAAGGCGATACCTTGAGTGAATATATTCAATGTCATGCCCAAGAGATGAGCACAACCGTTATGCGCCAGCATATTGATTTGTACGTGAATCGCTTTACCTATGATCTTGGAGAGGAGGGACATAAGGCTATCGATGCGATGCAAGCTTATTGGAAGCGTTTAGGCAATTGATCAACTAGTAAGTAGTAATAATCTCTATATAAATTTTACCTTTGTCGCATGACACAATGGATGCCCTTATTAGTGAAGTTTATCAAATTCTGTGTAGTCGGGACTTTCGTCACGGGGCTAGATTTTGGCATGACCTTTACCTATAAAGAAAAGCTGAAGCTGAATCCGTATTTGGCCAACGCTTTGAGTTTTATCGTAGCCGTGAGTTTGAGCTTTTATTTGAATCGTATTTGGACATTTCATAATAACTCCGAAGATGTCTATGCACAACTGATGCGTTTTACTGTTGTTGCTGCGATGGGACTTGGTATCAATACGCTGGCCACTTGGTTTTTTACTGAAAAACGTAAATACAATTTTTACTTTTCAAAAGCCTTAGCCACCGGTATAGTGATCTTTTGGAATTTCTTAATGAATATGCTTTTTACTTTTGCGAAGTAGATAGCCACCACTTTTCTTTACACGCCTTCATTTCTGCAAACACTTTCGCCTTCAGTGTTTCCGTGTCTTCTAATGTCATTCCTTTAGTATGGATGGCGGGAAGATAGTGAAGCGTTAATTTCCCCGGACGATAGAAGCTCGCCGCATCAGACGGCATGATGTCCTCCACGCCTTCAATTAGGATAGGTACAATCGGCGTTTGCGTTTCAATAGCAATACGAAAAGCACCATTGAAGAAGGGTAATAAAATGTCATCATGTTTTTTGAAAGTCCCTTCTGGAAAAACAACGATATCCACTCCCTTGCGCAACTTATCGAGCATACGTTGTACACTCGCGGCCCGACTCGCAGGACTAGAGCGATCGACGCCGATGGTCATTACTTTATACAAGGTGCCGAATACAGGAATCTTTTCCATTTCAAATTTCGCTAAGGCTCTGAATGGATGATGTAAGGCTAAGAATAAAATGGCTGCATCTAAATAAGAACCGTGGTTGATTACATAGACATAAGACTCTTTGCTAGAAGGCTCTGCACCTTTTCTAACCCAATAAATCCCGCAAAGTAAAAACCAAAATTTTCCTACATATTTTATGATAATATAAATGATACGATTGGCTCTGTCTTCTTGTAAAAAACTGATTAGTAGGATGAGCGGAAAGAAGCCTAAAATCACCACCGCGAATAAGGCGACACACCAAATGGTATAAAGAATTCTAAAAGGTTTTAATAAGGTATCTCTAGACATCTGCTTCAAGATTGAGTAGTAAGAATTTAGAAGAGTCTGTTTGTTGGAAGGCTGTAATAATAGTCGGTAAAATAGACAGGCCGTACTTGGCAAGGAAAGGCAAGAAGCTCTCTCTTCTTTCTTGCAAAATTCCATTCGGCTGTATCACTTGCTTTCCTTTTTTTATCGCATTGATATGATCTTCTTCTTTGCGTTTAATGGCTTGCGTCCATTTCTTTTCTAGACCTTCCATTGCTTTATTTATTTGCGCAATCGCCGCTCCGGTAGCACCTTCCAGTCCTTTTTCAATCGCCGTACTCTTCGATTCCAAAGCCGCAGTGAAGGTTTGCAATAAATCCGTTTCTCGACGCCACTCGATACCGCTCTTGTCAACGAGCTGTTGGATTAAACTTTCTTCTGATTCAAACCAATCGGCCCATTCATACGCAAGTTGCTCCTTTCGCTTCTCGAACTTGTTATCGATAATTGCGAGGCTGTTACGGAGATGAACAGATGGATAAGGCACTTTGAATTCCTTAAAAATAGGATACACTTGTTTCCAGTACGCCACTTCACTACCTCCACCTACGAATGCTATATTCGGCAAAATCCACTCTTGATAAACAGGTCTTAAAACCGCATTGGGACTGAATTTCGCGGGATCTGTGGTGATTAAATTTTTGAGTTCGTCGGCTGTCCATCTTTGCGACGCATCTGCTGTTTCAAAATGATCTGCTACACGAACAATTCTTGTCCTGCGCGTTGCATCTAAATAAAACACATTAATCGGGCGAAACTCTACCGCCTTTGGATAATGCGATTCCCAGTGTTGAATACTTTCACTAAGAGTAGCATGGCTTGTTTCTTCGAAAATTTCTTTTTCAAGGATACGGATGAAACTCTCTTTTAGTTGCGCATTATTCGCGTCGATACAGAGTAATTCGGTGTCTGCAAAAAGGGCTTGCATAAGCACAAACGAAGCTTGTGCGATGCTATTCGACTCTTGATAGGCTTTGTGCAGAATACTTTCTAGCTCTTTATAAAATGGCAGAAAGGATAGTTTTGTTAAAACCTCGTTCACCTGCGCTTGACTCTCTTTGCAATGTAAAGAACCGAAGGCGCCTTTACTTTCTACCGACCATTCTATTTTCTCGTTGTTAATATAAAGGTGATTCAGTTCTTGTACATCATGATCTTCCGAACCGATATAATAAACGGGAATAAAATTCTTTGATGGAAAACGACTTTGTAGCTTTCGGCAAAGCGCTATCGTAGACGCGATTTTAATCACGGTATACATTGGTCCTCCGAGTAAATTGGGCTGATGTGCACAACAAACAGTGAAGGTGTTTTCGTCTGACAATCGTGTTAGAGTGTCTTCTGCAATACTTATTCCTAAAGCTTCGTATTGTGAGCGTATTACATCGATTAGTAAGGCTCTTTTCGAAGGACTAAAGAATGTGCGCTTCTGCTCAAAAGCTTGCTCCCATTGCGTCTCCGACCAGGTACTTCCTCCATAGGGATTGAAAAAAGGATTTTGGGACAAGTAGTCGTTGACTAATTGACTGAAACTTTTCGTTGCACTTAATGGAAGGGTATAGGTTTTCAATAGGGCGCTATTATACTCTAAAGATACTAAGGGAATTTTAATTGCCTTTCTTTAATGAAGACTTAAAGTTTATATTTGTGGCTATCGAATTATCCTTATAGCTTATGAAAATCATTTGTATCGGACGGAATTACGCAGCACATGCCAAGGAATTAAATAACGCAGTGCCTACAGAGGCGCCTGTAATCTTCATGAAGCCCGCAACGGCTGCTTTAAAGGATAATAAGCCGTTTTATCATCCTGATTTTAGCAAGGATATTCATCACGAAGCCGAGATCATTTTGCGCATTGGCAAGAATGGAAAGTATGTAGGAGAGAAGTTTGCGAAAGAATATATCAGCGATATCAGTGTGGGGTTAGACTTCACCGCTCGTGATTTACAACAGCAACAAAAAGAAAAAGGATTGCCATGGGAAATTGCGAAAGCCTTTGATAATAGCGCTGTAATCGGTACTTGGAAGCCTGTTTCTGATTTTCAGGATTTTAAAAACATCCATTTTCATTTGCTGAAAAATAAGGAGCAAGTGCAAACGGGGCACACCGCTGATTTGCTTTTCACCTTTGAACTAATCATCGTCTACGTATCAAAATTCTTCACCTTATCACAAGGGGATATTATTTTTACAGGAACACCTGCTGGCGTTTCAAAAATAAATATCGGTGATCAATTAGAAGCCTTTCTGGAAGGGGAGTCTGTGCTTAGCTGCGAAGTGAAGTAGGATTAGTCCCACTGCTTAACGACGTTGTACAAAGTATCACGTTCGATAGCGACTTTGCCAGCGCGGTTAATCAATTTTACCAACTCTTCCGTACTCATGGATGGATGTTGCTCTTCGCTACCAGCCATTGAATAGATTTTAGTAGAATCATCAATCGTTCCATCTAAATCATTCACGCCAAAGCTCAAACTCAAAGCGGCTGTTTGACGACCAATCATCGGCCAGTAAGCCTTTATGTGAGGGAAGTTATCCATGTAGATTCTGCTGATAGCGTAGTTACGCAAGTCTTCTACGACAGATACCTCTTGTAAATTTTGCATATTATTCCCTTCATGACGGAACTTCAAGGGGATGAAGGTATTGAAGCCTTTCGTACGATCTTGTAATTCACGTAAACGACGCATATGGTCGACACGTTGTGCAAAGTTTTCGATATGACCGTACAACATGGTGGCATTACTATGCATACCTTGATTATGCGCGGCTTCGTGAATGGCCAACCATTGCTCTGCATTCGCTTTGTCAGGACAGATTTTCATACGCACCTCTTCTGCAAAAATCTCAGCTCCACCACCAGGTAAGCTGTCTAAGCCCGCTTCGTTTAACAAACGCATCCCTTCTGCCATGCTTAAATTCGCCTTGCGGAAAATATATTCTAACTCAACAGCAGTAAATCCTTTGATATGTAAATCCGGACGACGTTGTTTAATCGCACGCAACATTTCACTAACGGAGTTCATGTTCAATTTCGGATGCACGCCACCTACGATATGCACTTCCGTAACGGGCTGCCCTTCGTACTTGTCGATGATATGCATGATTTGATCCAAACCCATAAACCAGCCTTCTTCCGTATCCTTAAGCGTACGACTATAGCTACAAAATTCACAATGGAATACGCACAGGTTAGTCGGTTCGATATGGAAATTGCGGTTGAAATAGACTTTCAAACCGTGCTTTGTTTCGCGGATGAAATTAGCCAAAGCCCCAAGGTAAGCAACTCCAGCATTTTCGTATAAATAGAGTGCGTCTTCGTCAGTGATGCGCGTTCCAGCATAAACTTTCTCGGCAATTGATTTCAGACCAGCGTCTTTCGTTTGGGTAGCAATATTCGTTAATGACACGTTTCTTATAATTTGGAATGCAAAATTGCAAAATCAAGCGCTATAAATGGATGATTTGCATCAATATTAAGGCTTTGTTATACTTTTTTATGCCAATAGCCCAAGATAGACACACCAAAAGGCCAAGATTTGCCTTTTAACATGCGCTTATTCTCGCTATGCATCATACTTTCCAGCAGACTATTCACCATCCCTGTTTGAACAGAATCGAAGTCGCTCTTCTTTTCTTTCGGAGGACTGATCTTATGCCATAAGTTAGTAAGCTTACGAACAGCAAGAATTGGTAAGAATAAATAGGTATTGAAGTAACTGCTAAAAACTAGTTTTCCAGTAGCACCTTGCGTATTAAAAAGTTCATTGATGCGCCCGATTTGGTAACGACGGAAGTGATGATTAATTACATCGTGTTGGCCCCAAAGCGACATAAAGGCAGGTACGGTAACCATTACAACGCCGCCTTCTACACAAACACGTTTCATTTCACGCATCGCCAAATTGTCATCCTCCACATGCTCAATCACATCATAGGCCACTACTAAATCATAACTATTATCTGCAAAAGGAAGTTCGGTGATACTACCGTTGATGATATCAAGGCCCGTTCTCTCACGTGTATATTCACAACAGAATTGATCGTATTCTAAAGAGGTAACCTCTCCGAATTGCATTAAATATTCTGTACTGCGCCCAGTGCCACAGCCGATGTTAAGAATGCGAAGTGCCTTCCCAGTCAACTGTTCACGTTTTATCTTTGCTATGTGCTCGCAAATAATTTTTTCACGAGCGATGAACCACCAATGTTGGCGCTCCATTTCATAGTATTGTTTATAGTAATTTAATTCCATAGTGTTAAGCTTTTAAAGCTTCAATTGTTTGACGGATCCCGTCTTCGATAGATGTGAAAGTAAAACCGCTAAAATCACGTTTCAATAACGAATTGTCGATTTCAATTTTCGGGAAGTCGAAAGGTCTTGCTGCTAATTGTGTTCGCTGTAATGTACTTCCCAATTGCGTTTCAATAATCCTTAATAGCTGATTTAAACTATGACATTCCCCACTTGAAAGGTTGTAGGTTGTATTGACAAGGTCATGACTAGCAGATTGCTGAAGAATCGCTGCGACATCGTCGATATAGATAAAGTCGCGTGCTTGCTCGCCATCACCCATGACAGGGATTGCTTCGCCCGCCAATGCTTTTTCAATAACCGTATTGATGAACCCTAAGCCTTTCGCAATATTTTGTCCCGGACCATAAACGTTCGAAATGCGGTGTACGATATAATCGCAATGTTTACGATGTTGTTGGTAACGGAGGAAATGTTCTATACAAAGTTTAATAATGCCATGCGGATTATAAGGCGCTGGAATACTTTCTGCAACGTTGTTATAGGCTGAAGCTCCATATACAGTACCTCCGCTCGATACGAAAATGATACGTTGTTTTTTCGTTGTACTCAAACAATCGAACATACGTAAAGTAGGCAAGAGATTCAGTTCTACTTCTGCAATTGGATTTTCCCAAGTAGTGAAAGGGTAGGATTGCGAGATGAGATGATAGATGATATCAGCGTTGGCAACTGCTTCGGCATAAACTTTTGTATCAGCGAAGTCGCCATAGATATATTCAACACCAGCAAGCGGCTGCGCTTCACGTCGTGCTAAGGCTTTTACTTGATAACTCGATTCCTTGGAAAGACGCTCCAATAGATGCCTTCCGATGAAACCGTTTCCACCAAGTACTAAAACCTGCTGCATTATAAATTGATGGTTTGTGAAACAATCGAATGCGGACGCTTTTTTACTTCATCGTAAATGCGTACGACATATTCACCGATAATCCCTAGGCAGATTAGCGTTAAGGAGCCGAAGAAGGATATCAAAATAATTTCAGAAGTATAACCTTGTATTGGAATTCGATTCATCGCCCAATTGAGCAATATGAATAGTACAAATACCAAGGATCCTATTAATCCAATCAGTCCGAGTAATGAAATTAAACGAACCGGTAAAATGGAGAAAGAGAAAATCGCGTCGATGGAAATCTTCATCAACTTACGGAAGGTATAGCCCGATTGTCCATCTACTCTGCCAGGACGATCGTATTCTACGCCGATTTGTTTGAAGCCTACCCAAGCACGAATACCACGTAAGAATGGATTTTGCTCTTGTAGCTTCAACATATTTTCTGCGACCTCTTTTTTCATCACACAGAAATCGCCGGTATCAAGTGGAATTTCTATTGCACTCATTTTTTTCAAGAGGCGATAGAATAAGTAATAGGCAGTACGTTTGAAGACATTCTCCTTACGCTTTCTGCGAACACCATACGCCACGCTATAACCATTATCCAAATAACTGAAGAACTCCGGTAATAATGACGGAGGGTCTTGCATATCATCGTCGATAATGGCGATATAGTCACCTTTACAAACACTCAAGCCAAGACGTACCGTCGCTTGGTGCCCGAAGTTACGCGCATGCTGTAAACCACGGATATAAGGGTATTGCGCAGCCAAACGTTTGATGACTTCAAAGCTCTCGTCCTTACTTCCATCGTCGATCAAAATAAGCTCTAGATTCCACGAATGCTTTAAACGTTCTACCTCGATGGCCTCGACCAACTTGTGCAGAAATTTCGCAGAATGATAAACCGGTACTATGATTGAAATTAACATAGGCAATAGATTCCAAATTTACTTTTTTTCTACCTAAGACTCCGTATTTTTTTGATAATTTTGAACAAATGAGCGACAAATTCTATTCTAAAAAAGTCTTCTGGCAATTTGGCTTTCTGACTTTTATATTTCACTTTTTGTTATTGTTAAACGATTCTTCTTCTTGGGATAGTTTATTACTGACAAACGCCTTCGAATTCAAGGACGCCACTGCCTTACGTGATTGTATTTTTAATACAGGCCGTCGCACCGAATACTTCATTGCGCTCTTTCTATTTCAAATACCGCATTGGGTTCTTTTTATCAAAATAACAAGCTTCTTATTACTTTGGTATATAAGCTATGTTGTGTATTTGTTACTTCGTCATTTGTGGACCAATATCTCCACACTCGAAGCTTTGTTTCTCACAACCTTGATGGTCAACGCTCCTTTTTATGTCTTATGGTTCGAACCTATCATGTATAGCTATACCATTTGCGAAGCGGTCTTCTTCACTGCTTGTCTGTGGTACTTTCATATATCCCGTAAAGGGCCTTCCATCGCCTATTATCTGCAATTAATAGGTATCGCTGTTTTATTCTTTTGGAGCTTTGAAATTCAATCTTTCTTCGTTTTTGCCTATACATTCTTATTCCTATTGTTCTTGAAAGATTGGAACAAAGCGGGTGGATTTTGGTATAACGTATGGAACTTCGTTACGAGCCATTGGGCCATCATAGCCGTTCCTGTGGTGTCATTTGTGTTGTGGCAGCATTGGTTTCCAATCACCGGCATGGTGAAGGAATATGGTTATAATCAAATTAGTTTGTCGCCTAAAAACTTGGCCTATCATTTTGGATTTAGTCTATATAAAATGGGGGTGGCTTTGCCGAAGATGTTGATGGAAATGGCGATTTATAATCCAATTAGCACCGTACTTTTTATAGCAAGTAGCGGCTTCGGTTTTTATCTCGTATTCGCTAAGCTGAACACTTCTCCCTCCGAACGTCCATGGTCGTGGAAGATATTTGCGCTGATTGCTGGAGTATTAATAGTAACTGCGCTATTGCCTTATAATATGGTAGGGAAGGACTTTGGTGCTCTGAATCGCAACTGCCGTAATGGCCTATTAGTAGGCTTTGGCATTGCTTTTCTACTGACGTATATAATCCTCTTTGCAGTTAAGAATAATAAATTACGTTATAGCTTATTAGGACTGCTTTTTATCGTATTCGCTTATGGAACGCAGATGAATTATTTATTCTGGCAAGCACATTATATCCGTTTCCAAAAGCAAGCCGCCTTGTTTAAAGAGAATACCAGTCGCTTCCCAAGTGATTATCTCGTAGTAACAGAGGAAGGTAAAAATCCGATGTTCCAATACTATACTTATTATGAGTTCAATTATATGCTGAAAAAGGCTTGCAATGGACAAGAGCGCTTTCTAGCTTTCGATCATTATACGAAGTGGGAAGACAATCCGAAAGAGTTTATGAAGCGTACGCCGCATTATAGAGCTATCAGTATGTTCAGTGATTTTAATAATGATTTTACCAACCCGGTACACGTGCATTTCGTCCCGCAAGATGATAAGGTGCTTTTGCGTTTTGAGAAAATTGTTTGGAACTACTGGTCGAAAAATAAAGACGCGAACGTCTATCCGATGCAATTGCAAATAGCCGACTAACGGAAACGAATTGCCATTACTGGATCCATTTTAGCAGCACGCCATGCAGGAATAATACCGGCTAAAAGTCCGATGATTACGGATATCCCAAGCCCAAACCCGATATTCCCTAAGGTGAGATATAAGGTCATGTCTAAAGCCTTTTCTGCTATCTTCATCAAACCATAGACGAGTCCAATTCCAATAGCGCCACCCATCAAACAAAGTACTACCGACTCCGTTAGAAATTCTAATAAGATAAAAAATGGCTGCGCACCAATCGCTTTCTTAATACCAATTTGTGGGGTTCTTTCTCTTACACTCACGAATAAAATATTTGCTATTCCGAAGGTGCCTACCAACAAAGAAAGAAAACCAATTAAAATTCCACCGACGTTCAAAGCTGCGAAAATCCCATCAAAACCTTGTTTTAAAACGCTCATCTGGTTCAATGCGAAATTATCTTCCTGCGTCGGACGTAATTGACGCTTCGCGCGTAAAACCCTTGTCACCTGTGCTTTTAAGGTCTCAACGCCTACACCCATCTTCGCATCTACCTTAATTTTTGCATCTAGATTTTTATCATGAATATCCCGGACTGTCTTATAGTAGTCGTAAGAAATCAAACTCACTTTATTATAATCCGTCGCAAACATACTATTGCCCTGTTCTTCAAAAACCCCTACCACACGCATTTTACGACCTAAGATACTGATCCATTGACCAAGTACCATCGAAGCTTGACCATTCCCTAGTTCTTTGGCAATGGAATAACCTAAGACAATTAAAGGAGCGCCATTATCCATTTCATTGGCAGAAAGAAAACGTCCAATCCCGATTTTTAAATCGTTCATCAAAGCATATTCTTTTGTTACCGCCATGATCTGCGCATTGTCAATTTGATTATTACCAAATTTCAAATGAATCTCTTTATTATCGTTGATTTCTAGATTCGCATTCGCACAGCCAGGTACACCGGCTTGGATACGTGAAAGCTCTTCTCTATCGGGAACGGGGCGGTTGACATATTTCCACCAAGCATAGTTGGGATCGTCGAAAGCCCATGGCCATTTTTCTACCATAACGAAGTCGTTGCCGAGTTTACTTAGACTATCATTGAGATGCATCTTCATGCTACTCACAGCACTTAATACCGAAATAATACAGAAGATACCGATGGTTACACCAAGTAAGGAGAGGAAGGAGCGTAGCTTGTTTTGTCGCAATTCAGCTAAAGCGATGCGGATGCTTTCCCAAAAAAGGACAAAAAATAGACGCATGGTTTAGTAGCCGAGTGTTTGTAAGATGTTAGACCAAGCTAAATCAATGTTAGAAGAAGCGTTGAGCGTTTGAAGATCGACCTGTGAATATACCATTATCGTTTGTAGCGTAGCCGCATTTTTCAAACCAGCCATGATACAAGAAGGACCATGCCAGGCTGGAATAGGGAAGATAGGCGAGCTCACGTTTTGATAATTCAAATTCGCGGTATAAATCGCATAAGCATTTGGTGCTAATACGAAAGGCTTGATGTTTTGCGTATAGTTGCTGTTCTTCAAAACAGGATAGCCACTCAAACTGCTCGTGCTGAGTGAGTCGGTGCTATAAATTATCGTTGAATCTTTATACTCCGTTAAAGAGGAAGCTGGCGTAAACGCTAGCGAAGGCGAACTACCGGAAAATAATTTATCCATCGGCATCGCCATGAATAACTTACCACCACCGGTGAAGAAATCATTCAAGCTCTTTTGTGCTAGGAATAAGCTATTGCCTGTATTGTCACCAAACCAAACAATCAATTTGAAGTATTTCAAAATCTTACTTTGTGTCGCATTATCGGCACTCAACTGCGAATAAACGCCGCCCACTTTTTCAAACAACTTCAAAGTATCACAATCCGTATAATTTTGATTGATCATTCTGTTGCTATAGAAGTTTAATGCCGTAGCCGAAGTATTCGTATAAGCATCTACCAAAAGTTTCGTGCTGTTCGGGCGTTTAATGAACATGCTATAAGATGGTGTCCAAGTGCTATAAGCACCGCTGATATCTTTGATGCGGATATAGCAAATATTGTTTGCATTCAACTTCATGCCTGCAAGTGTCTTGCTAGAAGGCGTGCTTGTGTTGTTGTTGGTATACACATTACAGGTAGTCGTGCTTCCTGTCCAGTTTTGTCCTTCTAAGATGATACTGCTTACCGTTGGTCCTAATTCCAAGGCCGCCTGTGTAGTATCATTCCAAACCATTTCATAGCCTGCGATATTATCGGCTCCGTCAGGATCTGTTCCTTGCCAATACAAACGAACTACCGGGAAAGTACGTGTCGGGTTATAGATCCCGGGCATAAACTGTACGCTAGGGTTGGAGTTCTTTACCGGGTAAGCCACACTCGCTGGCGTTGGATCTGCGAGTCCTTCGTTATCGATGGCGCGGATGCTAAAATGGAAATCAGCGGTGTCAATGCCGGCAGGAGTGGTAAGGGAGAAAAGACTATCATTACCGGTGATTGCATGCCAATGCGCGCTTGCCGTAACAGGATAGTCGAAGGTGTATTGATACGACTGTACATAGCCGTCTGGATCGTCGCCCCACCATTGGATTTTTACTGAGGATGGAAAGCGAGTGCCGCCACTGCGGTTGATCACCTCGATGATCGTATGAGTGTCAGGCGCTTTGTTGGGCAAGAGATTGCCTAAAATGCCGTCTTTGCAAGCCGTGAAAAGCAAGGCCGTTACTAGTATCGTGAAAAAATAGTATTTGCGCATAGTTCCTACAAATAAACGGCTATTTATGCAATACTACAACCACTTTATTCGTTAACTTTCCACTATGAAAAAAGGTCATTTTCTCTTCCTCGCCTTGGGTTTGTTTGCCGTCTTATGGTACGCGCTTTTTCCGGCCCTCGGATTTCAGCTGGATGACGACTGTACCGCCTATCTGCAAATGACCGATGAACTCGTAAAAGGTCATTGGGATAAGGCTTTCAACAGTTTGTGGAGTCCGCTAAATCAATGGGTATTATTCCCTTTGGTGAAATGGACACGTGCTTGGGGATGGACGACTTTTTACACGGCACAGGTATTGAATGCTATTTTCGGAGGATTGGTACTGGTGGAAACACATCTTTTCTTACGCAAGCGTAATCTAACGATCCAACAGCATGGAGGCTTCTTATTAGTACTAGCGCCGGTTTTGGTGTATTATGCCTTTTTGCAGACTTTCGGTGATCTATTACAACTGCTCTTTGTTATACCTGCCTTACATCTTTTATTGCAGGAAGATTTTGTTCGGCAGCTCCGCAAGTGGCTTCTGTTCGCTATTTTAATGGGAGTGGCGAGCTATGCGAAATCTTTTAACGGACCGTTTTTCTTTGTCTTTATCGCCTTGTTCTTATTAAAATTGTTGCTTGAAAAACGCGTGACGAAGCGAGAGGCCTTGCTACGCCTTGTTTTGAGTTATGTAGTGATGGGTATCGTGCTGATGCCTGCCACCTTGGGCTATCATGCGGCTTATGGCAGCTATACACCCTTTGGCTTTTCTGGGAAGTTGAATATGAGCTGGTTGGTGAACGGACATAAAAGTTTTAAGGACGGAATCACTTATTTGATACCGCCAGCCTATGACGGAGCACATTCTTTGTGGGACGATCCGATGCGCATACATGGTGCATTGACAACGCCTTTCAGCAGTGCTTATTATTTTGCGAAATATGTGGCCAAGGTGATGTTGAATGTATTGACCGCCTTGCGTTGCTTGTGGGAGCTCAACCTCTTTTTCTTGATTTTAGCCATCGTGAAATTGTGGCGCAAGAAGCGTGAAGCCTTGTTGGAAAAGGGCTTCTGGAAGAGCGATGTGTTTTTCTTTTCACTGACCTTGCTTGTATTATACGTGAGTGTACATATTGAAGCGCGCTACTTGTTGATTGTGTTGATTGCGGCGCCTATATTATGGAGCGAGCTATTGAAAAAAGAACACTTGGCGAGGCTTTACCCGTGGCTACTTGGGGCTTGTTTGTTATTTCCTAGCATCGATACGGTGGAACGTTGGCACAAAAATGAAGTATTGTTTAAAGAGGCTGCTGTATTGAAGGCGCATCATATTGAAGGGCGCATCACGTCGAATGCCTATAAATCGGGACCTTCGTGGGTTGTAGCCTATTTGAATGATAATGCCTATTATACCTTGGAGAAGTTCGACGTTTCGATTGATGATTATCTAGCGGAGCTACAACGTTATCATATTCAATATTTCATTGATTATAAGGAAGCGCCACATTGGCAATTATTAACAATGGATATGGATGCCTTTCAAGAGGTGTGTAGCACCAAAGAGTTTACGGTGTATAAATTGAAATTTACAAAGCCGTAAATTGACAGCCATTGATACTTACAATCGACTATAAATCTGCACCAGCTTCTTTTCTTCCTCTTGCCAGTTGTACACCTCTCGTGCTGTGAGCGCGCCTTCATGAAGTTGTTTTGCCAGTGTAGCATCCTTTAAAATTTTATTCACGGCTTCGGCAATCAAGGCCGCTGTCGGCGATTCAATCAGCTGCGCCAAAGGAAATTGCGCATTGATCTTCAAATATTCTGGATAAGCATTGCATACCTGCGGAACGCCCGCATGCATATCCTTCCTGCTTTAATTTAAAGGTGATTTAGGGTACTTCACTATAAATTATAGATTAATATTTTTTGTCTCCATATGGTTTTTCCAAAGTCGTTTTGTATGCAAATAATGTAAACCCCTTGTATTAATGCGTGTACATCTATTTCTGATTCATGTTTGCTAATGCTTAATGTTGATTCTTTTTCTAGTTGCCCTAGCATATTGTAAATTTTGAAAGTTGCATTTTCTCTTAATGAATATTGCAGTTGCAGCTTTCCTTCGGTTGAATTATAATAAGCCTTATTGTTAGGGGTTACTGAAATTGTAATACTGTCTGTACTATAATATCCGCAACTATCAGTTGCTTTTACAAAATATGTTGTGGTTGTACTTGGGTAAACGTTAATCGAATAAGCATTTCCAATTAAATCGCCGTTTTGTCGCCACTGAATTTTATATTCTGTTTGGGTTCCAATTAAGTAGTCATTACTTAAAGTTGCAAATTCGCCGTTTACAATTGTGTTAGCTGATGATTGTGTTTTAATTGCAGTATAACCACTGTCGATGAAAATTGATGAGAGGTTGTCAATGAAAAGGTAACTAAAATTAAATTGTGGCGCTGCCGTAAGGCTTAAGTATTCAATTTGATGTGAAGGAATAAAAGTAAAATTATAATGTTGCCATTTTACAGTATCTACATAAGGGGATTCCCAAAGGGTATCCGTTTCACTACAATTGGAACTACCTCCATAAACAATAAGCTGAGCTAAATCAAAATAACGACCTCTGTCTGTACAAATATCAACTGACAGTCTGTACTTAATATTAGGGATTAGTTTACAAAATAGCTTAACCTGTGATTTTTCATATTCGCATCCTGAAAATCCATAATTATCAGCAAAAATTGCAATATAGTTAATTCCATCACTTGGTTTTGGGTAGTTGTTACCTGTTGGATAGTTTATTAAATCGGGACTAAATTTGCAAATGACCCATGGAGGAGGTGCAAAATAGTTTATAAAAGTGTCTTGAAACTCAAATGATGGATTTGGAATTTTTATTTGACCATGACTAGAAATACAAGTACAAATCATTAAAATGCTTTGTGAAAGAATGTGAACTACAATTTGATGTAACTTTAGGTTCATTATTTAATAATAATCAGTTTCTTACTTTGAGTCACAGCACCGTTAGTAATCAATAAGCAATGATAAATTCCTGGCTGTAAGTTAGAAGTAGAAATTTCTAATTTCCCCTTTTCACTTAACCCTTTTTGTTCTTTAATTAGTTCACCTAAAACGTTTACAATTTTAAAAGTGCAATTACGACATTCTGTCGGCAAATTCCATTTTATGAAAGCAATTGAATTAGATGGGTTAGGATAAACTGACAAGAAGTTCCCTGATTCATTTAGGTGTTTTATAGCCTTAATCGTACTTTGATGACTTCCTTGGCGGTAAGCAAAGTTTTCGCCACATAATAAACTGTCATGATAATTGGTTGAATCTGTAAGTGATAACATGTTACGTGCCTCCATAACTGCGTTGCCTCCAGTATAAGGACATTGGAAAGCTATTTGCAATAATATCCTCCTCTGGTCATCAGTAAATTCATCGTTTTCGATAGCAATAGTATTTAAATAGATTTCATAAACTTGCCTTCTGTTTTCTTCAATAATCCCATCTGGAACAATATTGTCAAGTATTTGGCCTGCATCTTGTAATTCTCCTCCAGTTATATTAGTTTGAACATCCAAGAACTGATTAACACTTTCATCTTCAGTACGCATATAGAAACTATCAATTAAATCATTTTGCAACAAGGTTGCATCCTCACGAATAGCTACTAATAAATGCTCTACATCATAATATCTTGCCTCTTCAGGATATTCTGGATATTGTAACGCATCTGATGCTACTAATTCTGCATAACTGATATAACCATTTTCATTATAGTTAAAAAGTGGAGTTGTGGGGGTGCCTGTGCCATTACCTGTACATGAATAAATAATATTAGATGACTTTGCTTCTTTAAAATACGTGGATGAACTTGCTAAGTCATGCCTTTCATTTGTTGGATTATGATGAAAAGAAAATGGAGCGGTAGTTGGAACATAAATATTAGTATTAATCAAACTTGTTGGGCTGACAATAATTGATATTGGTGTGGTAAAAGTAAGAGTTTGTGGCCTATTTGGTGAATATAATCCACCGGTCCATTGATTCCCCCAACAATTTGTAGCAGTACCTTGGTGGCCAATAAAACTGTTATTCATTCGCCACCAACCAACTTCATTAGTATTCATTATATTGCCTTTATAATAAGTATTTGTGGTTGTATTATTACTCTCGAAACCTCTGCTAGTGAAGTTAGTAGTATTGCATTGAGCCAATGAATTGGTTGAATTAAAGAAGGAAAGTCCCACGCTTATACAGTTATTGCTATAGCCACTTACGCAACCTGGATTTGCCCAAGAAGGCTTATTAACGGTATTGTATTGTGCTGCAATGTAAGTTGAAACAGAGGTTAGGATTCCTTCTACTCTGCCCATAACGTATGGACTTGGTAAGTTTATAGTGTTATTACTTATTAAATCATGGTTGCCTCCACTTATATAAATACCTCTGTCAGGTTGATAGATATTGTTGTTATTAATTTGAAAGCGTCCATTATAGTTGGCAGTAATATCTAAATGGCGAATTGCTGTCTGCAGGTTACATTGCTTAGTAGGAAATGCACCTCCTCCTGGCAAAGTGATAACTGTAATATTGCAGGGGACGCCAGTTGAGCTCATCCAAATATTGTTATAATCTACGCTTTGTGTTCCTGCTACATCAGAAATATTTTGAGTGGAGTACTCCATGCTTATACCTACTTCTCGGGGAAAATGTATATCATTATTACAAATTTTTTGTGGTTTATTATAATTGAAACGACAAGTTATTGCTCGCAGGCCTGAGCTTATGTCATTATTGCAAATAGTATTAATAGTTCTAACGCTTCTAATACCAAATAAACAATTTGAAATGGTATTTTGAAAGGGTGCTTTACTTGTTGTGTTACCTACGGTTAAAAATTTATTGTTTAATGATGAAGTAGCGCTACTATCATAAATACCAATTTGATTTGCATTTGTAATAGTATTGTTATAGATGTATGTTTTGTTAGTGTTCGCTGGTACATTATTATTTATGAATACACCATAATCATTATTTGTAATATTGTTGCCTAGGCCAAACGAGGGAACTCCTATAGTTACGCAAAAGTTATCAATAATATAAATTGATTTAAAAGTTTGCGAAAGCGTATTGAATGGAGGTAGTAAATTAGTAATGTTGTAGTGCCCATCAAAAGTTGATTGTTTGATTACACCTGTATGGGTACTTGTGTAATTGTTTACTTGTATATGTATATAGTTATTATACATGATTCCGTTATCAATCAAATATGCTCCTCCACTGATTGAATTTATACCTATTATAGCTTGCTCTATGATGCTCAAGCCATGTAGTTTCACAGTAGCATTATTGTTTACATTAATGCCATTCCACATTGTAGAGCATGCATGAAGATGAGAGATGTTATCAATATCGAGCGTAAAACCAGGTTGAATATCTATAATAGCATTTGCGCCTAAAATTACATTGCAATTATTTAAATTAAAATTACTATTTACAGTCAAAGTTGTATTTGCATATACAAGAATTGTTGTACCTGATAATATAGTAGGAAGGGTGTTTGTTGAAGTTGCTGTAGAAAAAACAAGTGTGCTTAAATTTGCAATTGTATAAGGTTTAGAGATTATGCACCCGGTTATGTTATCAGTTACTGTAAGTGTGTACACGCAAGGAACTGAGTTATTAATATACAAAATACTAGATGATGTAAGTGTGTTTGTTATATTTGTTATAACTCCACACGGAGATGACCATGCGAAGGAAAAGCTCCCACTACCTCCTGAAATAGTAGCAGTTAGTGCAGAAGATGTTCCTGTGCAAAGTAATGGTTCGTAAGCTCCTGGAATATGACTAAAAGAAACGTTAATAGGTGTAATTTGGCCACCCATAATATTATCAGAAATGGTATGGTTGCATCCAATTTGATCAGTATAAGTGTACGAAATAATATGAAAGCCTGGACCTGCTAAAGCGGGATTATAATTAAAAATTCCACCAGAAAGAGAAACACCTGCACCTGAAAATACGCCGCCAGGCATTGGAGTACTCAAATAAATTGATAGGTCTGGAATTGAATTTGTAGTGCAGTTAATTGTCGCAGGTAAAATTAAGGTAATTGCAGAGTTTAGTGGTTCAATTGAAACGTCATCAATATAAACATAAGCAGAGGCGCTGGTTCCAAATGGGGTATTCCCTGGTAGATTTGCAGTTTGTTGGAAATCGGTTACAATTGTTATATAATTTAGGTTTCCCCCAGAAGGAATGCTTGGGCAAGTAAATGTTACATTTACCGATGTCCAATATGTGGGAGCCCCAACTACTGTTGTACTCGGCACCAAAATTGTTTTTGCAATATCTGGTGTTGAAGACTGGTTAAAATAAGTGGTAATGAAGTTGCTTACTTGCGATAATATGTATTGACTTGCAAATACTCTAAGGACTAGATTACTAAAATGGTTGTTTTTATTGCCAGCCTTAACCATCATTTTAAGAACATATTGTTGGCCAGGAATCAATGGTGTATTAAGTTGATTTTGAATTGCTTCAAAATAGTAATTACCGTTTGAAGATGCGGGATTATTATTATTATCATACCATCCTCCGAGGCCAATAAATATTTTGTTTGAAATATTTGCAGTTGGATAAACCGTTGTTGAACAAGTACTTGGGGAAAAGTAAACAGCAGGGTATGCATTATCTGAATTAGGGCAAGTATTTAATGAACTATAGCAATCATATGTGTTACTTAAATTTATCCAGCAATCAGCATTGTTAATGATAGTAGCTGAAATTTGCGAGCAAGCAACGCCTGTTGCCCCTCCCAAATTTTTAACGTTTTCAAATCCTCCGTTTGTTACAATATCGCAAGGAGAACCAATACAATTTCCACTTTTGAAATAAAGTATAATATAGGTTATATTTCCTCTATTTCCGGTTGTTATATCCAATGGAATATAGCGTAATAAATGTTGGCCAAGTATTGTTGAAGTTACTGAAACATTAGTTGTATTTGTGCCAAATGAATTGGAGATTACTGCAAACGGGTCAGTTATATCTTGTAAACATTCAAAGTTGCTTGGATTATAAGGCATGGTAGCATAACCATCATAATCATTAGACAGAATAGTAGCGCCAGAAAAGGTTGCTGCAGCTCCCCCTGCAGTACCTATGAATTGATATGCTCCTCCTCCAATGATTCCATCATTAATACCTACAACTTTATTTCCAGAACAACTCGCAGTGTATGTTACAGCAGAGTTTGCCACCTGTAAGTTATTTCCATAATTGTTTGATAAAACATAGCCTATATCACATAATACATCTTTTTCTTCTTCTTTTAAATATCTTTTTATTGTGCCTGCTCCATTTGCATTAGACATTGTGAAGTAGCCATCGTTTACTGGAGTGTATGTAGAAGGTGCGTTGGAACACATGTCTTCAAAATGACCTAAACTGCTGCCAGATTCAAAACAATTTGGTGTATAAACGGGTTGACTTGGGTTTGATGGACTTACGTATCGTATAGCATTTGAGCATGTGGAACTGTTGGGTGGATATCCGGTCGCACAACCTGGATTTAATATAGAGGAGCCTCCTGCTATACCTGTGTTAAAAGCATAATTGTACATGCTGCAATTTCCAGTAGAAGTAATTAGTGAGTTATTTCCAGTTGAAATTGAAGTTTTTAGAAAAAGATCATATCGACTGAAATAATTTAATCCTGAACCAAATCTTGAAAATCCGTTAGCATCAATTAAGGTCGCGAAACCTAATGCGTGAACAACTTCATGTAAACAAACAGTATATAAGTCGTATTGCGTACCACTCGTAGGGTTTCCTAAAGGAGGTGTCCATGTAGTGTTAGGAAACCAAGAATTACAGTTGTCAAAATTAAACGCAACTAAACCATGGTAAAAACCAGCGCCAATGCCTCCTCCAATAGAAGTTAAAGGCGCTGTGATGTTTGTATAGGCATCAGTTCCAGAATTAATAGTTTGCCAAATCAGATTGTCTGCAATCCCACTAGTGTTTATACCCAATGGAATTGGGTAGAATGAAGTTGCACCTCCTAGTATTCCCGCCGTGCAAGGGTTAGGTATAATCATGTGAATGTCTCTAACCCAAATGTTTACCCTCACAATAGTTCCTGTCGGTAAATTAATTAGTTGAGAAAGGTCGTAAAATACTCTACACAATACATTCCTTCTTGCAACCTCAATTGCAGAATTACCATCCATACCGCAACCTTGTTCAAACCATAAATTAAAGTAGCCTGAAGTGCATAAAAGCTGTGAAGTGTATTTACTTTCATCACCTAATTTATGTCCAACAGCTAAATCTTCTAGCGCAATTTTATTACCTTCTTTGTCAACCAAAGAATCTAATTCATGTGTGTAGGCAATGTGGTTAGCTTTAAATTGCGACGAATCTATTTGAGCATTTACTTTTTGATTCAAGATGCAAAAAAATAATTGTATAATAATTGAGATAATAGTTTTTATTTTCATTTGTTTTTCTGTTTAGTTAAAGTAAATCAATATAAGTATTGTTGTGTAAAAAAATATTGACTAAATATTTATTTAATATTGATTTCCGTCGCTTAACTATCAATTATTTATAAATATTTTTTGACTCCAAAGTATTTTTCCTTTTTCGTTTTTTAAAAATGCTAAATAAATACCTGCCGGATATGTATATAATTGAATGCTTTTGTAAGTTTGTGATTTGTCTAGGGTGATACACTGTTCAGGCTGACCAAGTATATTGTTGAATTCAAAAGAGGCATTCTCAATTATAAAGTAACGTAATCCTAATGTTTTGTTTGTCGCATCATAATACATGGTGTTAGTTGGAATTGGTTCTACCACAATACTATCAGTACTATTATAATTGCAACTGTCTTTAGCCCAAACATGATAAGTAGTAGTTTGAAACGGGTTTACTGTTATTGTATAGTTATTACTAATTGTGGCTCCATCATTTTTATACCATCTTATGCTGTATTCATTTGCTGTACCTTCAGTGAAATTAGGTGTTAATTGAGTATTATTTGTGTTGAGGGTGGAGATGACTTTAATGATAGGTAAAGTAAAAAAAGTATCTATAAATAATGGTGATAAATTGTCAAATAAGAGGTATGAATATAATGGAACTACGCTATCGACTATTGGTCTGCCCGATATTGTTATGTAATTAATGTCATCGTCAGGTATAAAACTTAATTTTTGTGTTTGCCAATTTGTGTCTGTTGTTGGCCTTGAAAAACAAAGCAATTTGTCTCTTTTACAAATTTCATTGCTGCCATAAATTTCCACAATACCTTTCAGTGGACTTGCGTAAGAATCTCTCAAATCAATGTTAAATGAATATTTTATTCCACGATAAAGTTTACAAGGTAATTTAGAACTAATAGATTCTCTAAAATAGCTATCCATTGCACACCAAATACCCATATAAAAATTTCCATCGGATGGATGAATAATGCTATCTTTCGAATATGTTGTTGGATCAGGAGAAAATCGACAGTTGTCCCAATATTTCGCACAATAATAATAATACGGTTGAGGAGGAGTATCGTAACAAAGACATGAAGTTGTATCCTCGAATGACGGATTAGGGAATTTTATCTGACCTAAGCAAGAAATGTGAGGGCAAAGTACTAGCATGAATTGTGCAATTATTTTTAATTGGATACTTTGCAGCTTCTTTTTCATTAACTAAATATAATGAATTTTTACTCTTCAAAATAAAAATTATTTTCCTTGTATTTTACTT
>JAPJNH010000088.1 GCA_026461075.1 Chitinophagales bacterium | reverse complement strand
GTTTAATAGCATTCTTGAATAAAAATCATTTAATTCAAGAATTGCTATTATCAACTAATTACTTAATTCTTATAATTGCGCACATTTTGAATATTCAATTTGTGAAACAGAGAAAAAGAATAACTACACAACACTATTTTGCACTTTTTGGATTCTTTTCATACAACATCGTCTCAGGTTTATTTTACAGTATTAACAACTATTATATTTTAAATACTGACCTATACATGACAGTCAATTTACTACTTGTCTGTCTTTCTTGTTGCGCATGGATTTGTGCTATGCTTATTCCTTCAAAAACACAAAACTTGAATGCTTAATACTGCTATCGTTTTAATTTTCGGCGGAATCATACTCACCCTGTTATTTGCAGGCTTGCTTTTTACGCTCTATTCTCTCAACAAAAAGCAATTAGAAGCAGAAAAAGAACGGATAGCCTTACAAGAAAAGCTAAGGAATAGCATCGCAGAAACAGAACAACGCGAGCGTGAACAGCTTGCTGCCCTCATCCATGACAACTTTAGTGCTAAGCTTGCCTTATTACATTTGCAAATCCAACAACAATCCAATACCCTTCAAACTACAGTCTATCAACACTTAACTGAACAACTTGAAACCATACAAAAGGAAAGCAAGGACCTAACCCAACAACTCCATCCTTTTCATGATTTTAACACCACCTTAAGTGAGGCTATTCAATCCAGATTACACATGATTGAAAAAACACACCCATGTCACTTCAATATACAGATGGATGAAAAGAGTCTCGAGCAACTTAATTCGAATAGCAAAAATCAACTTTATTTTATTATTCAAGAAGCCATACATAATATCATTAAGCATTCCGAAAACGGACAAGCCAATATTAGTGTACTACAGCAAGAAGATAACTTACATATCGAAATAGAACATCGTGGAACACTCCGGCCTGAGGCAAATAAAGTAACTAGCGGGATTGGTCTTAATATTATTAAGAAAAGAGTACAACTCCTTCAAGGAACTTTTCACTTTGAACTTAATCCATTTGGCAGTATCCTTCAAATAGTCATTCCCTATATCCTTCTCTTGAAAAATGAAGCCGTGTAAAATTCTTATTGTTGAAGATCACACCTTTTATGCGAAGGGAATAGAAAGCATTTTGCCAAGTCTAGGTCCTTTCATAATCACGGGTCATGCAACACAACTAAATGCTGCTTATAATGCAATCATACGCCATCAGCCAGATATTGTATTATTAGATGTACGCCTAGGAGATGAAAATGGATTGGATTTAGTAGACCTATGTCGTGAACAAAATTTAGGCTGCAAGTTTATTATTATTAGTGCGCATGATAGCTATACTTTAAAAGTCAAGGCCGAAAAAAAAGGCGTTTGGGCCGTATTACCCAAACTCGTCCGCGCAGAAGAATTAGTTAAAACCATTCAAGAGGTATATCAAAACACCTATCAAAAAAAGACTCCTAAAAATAATCACATTGTTAAACAGCTCCTGTTGGAATCTTTAAATATTCGTCAAATAGAAGTTTGTCAGCTTTTACTAGATGGAAACACGAAGAAGGAAATTGCTACAATTTTACAACGCAGTCCGCATACCGTCGATTCACAAATCCGAGCTATTTATCATAAGCTAGGTATCAGTAGCCGTGAGGAATTAGAGAAGCTGAAACACAAGCTAGGAACGGGTGAATAATCACCTTTCCCTATTCTCACCACCAACTCCGATAGTAAAAAAAGCTAGAGTCTTGGGACATCCATAAATCGGAGCCGCTATTATGCAACGTATACTTCGTAGCAGGAACACAATACTTTTAAATTAAGAATGAATCCCGAATGTTCGGGATTAAGAATTAAAAATTGATTAAAAAATAATGCGTTTGTGAAACCGTGAATTCACAATTCTTAATTCTTAATCTTTAATTTTTAATTATTAACCTTCACCTTCACCTTAAACGACCCACTATTGCCGGCGTTGAAGACGGTTTCATAAATAGCTAAATACAAAGTGCCACCCACAGTAGCCTTCCCTTTATAACTGGTGCCTGCTTTAACTAGCTCACCACCCTCACCTATTTTGAAGACCAAAGCGCCATAGGTAGGCGCATTCGTGCCACCATCATCTGGTGCTGGAGAACCGTTGATTCCGCCATCAGGAGCATAAACATTGCCACTTAAAGATGCTAAAGTCACTTTCCCACTCGCACTGATCGTAAAGGTTTGTCCTGGCTTTAATACAATGCCTGTATTCAAAAACCCGCCTTCGTTATTCGCACTAATGTTCTTATTTCCCATCACTGCATATTGACGGCTACTTGGTCCTGACTCATGCGTGATAGGCGTTAGAGTCATTGTCACCACGTCGTTACGAGGAATCGCCATCAAACCATAAGCGGTGCTTACTTCAATCTTTTCACCTAAATTACAAGTCCCTTCTAACACAAAATCATTATCATATTTTACGATATCATTGATCGCCGTTTTTTCATCGATACCATACTTCGCCATCAACACATTAATCGCAGCAGGAATCGTATACTCTACATTATTCATCGCCACATACGCTTCGCTATTCATATATTCTTGCAAGATCACAATCGCTCCGGCAGATAAGGTTGTTAAAGCATCGAAGGCTGTCTTCTGTGTTTCCGGATCAGGCATCTTCATTTGGTCGGCCCACTTCTCAATCGCCTCACGATCGAGCGAAGGATTGTTCAAGCCCAACTGAATCTCTTGCACATTTTCTACCGGCAAAGCCATAGCACCATAAGCAGTACTCACTTGTATCGTAAGCAGATTACTTGCACCTGAAATCAAATCTCCGTTACGAAGACGAAGACTTACCTGTACCTTCGCATTTGTACGATTGACAGGCTTCGGCTGTGCCCAAACCAAGTTAGTCAAGCTAAGGAGTATACTAAGAAAGAAAAAATGCTTTTTCATAGATTCATTTATTATTGAAGATACAATATTAGCCGTTGTTATGCTCGTTCAAGCGTTCGGTATTTTCCGCTAATTGCAATGCCTCCATCATCTCTTGGATATCGCCATTCATAAACTGATCCAAGGTATATACCGTCATCCCAATGCGATGATCCGTGATACGTCCTTGTGGGAAATTATAGGTTCTAATTTTCGCACTACGATCGCCTGTGCTCACCAAAGTCTTTCTACGACGTGCAATCTCTTCTTCGTGTTTGCGCACCTGTTCATCATACAAACGCGTACGAAGCATCTGCATCGCCTTCTCTCTGTTACCAAGCTGTGTACGTTCTGTCTGACAAACCACCACTACCCCTGTTGGGATATGCGTCAACAATACTTTCGTTTCTACTTTGTTTACGTTCTGTCCACCCGCACCACCGCTTCTCGCCGTCTCCATTTTCACATCCGACTCTTTCAATTCAAAATCGATCTCATCTGCTTCTGGCATCACTGCTACCGAAGCCGCAGAAGTATGTACACGTCCGTTTGCTTCAGTCGCTGGCACGCGCTGCACGCGATGTACGCCACTTTCAAACTTCATCGTACCGTAGACATCTTCCCCACTCACTTCTAACTGCACTTCCTTATAGCCACCCATCGTTCCTTCACTCTCTGAAATCATTTTCACCTGCCAGCCTTTCTTCTCGCAGAAGCGCTGATACATACGACTCAATTCCCCTGCAAACAAAGAAGCTTCATCACCTCCTGTTCCGGCACGGATCTCTAATACCGCATTTTTCGCATCTTCTGGTTCTTTAGGAATCACCAAGAAACGTAGTTTATCTTCCAACTCTTTCTTCTGCACCTCTAAAATCTCCATCTCTTCTTTAGCCATCTGACGCATTTCATCGTCTTTCTCCGTCTGCAAAAGTGTCTTAGCGGAGTCGTAATTGGCCGTCGCATTTTTATAGGCGCGGAAAACACCCACTAGCGTTTCAAGATCTTTATATTCTTTGCTAAGCTGTGCAAATTTCTTACGGTCGTTCACCATATTAGGGTCTGTCAATAGACGACCTACTTCTTCAAAACGGTGTTCTGCTATTTCTAATTTATCTAACATAATTATCGCGTATCAAGGCGCAAAGGTAGCATTTTTCAGCCACTCAAAGTTGACGAATCTCTAAAGTTCCTTGTCGTAAGATATAGAGGTTATCCTGTTCTACTCGAACGGCTTTCACGCTAGCGCTATCTGGCAAGGAGATGGTCATTTCATTAAAATTGACGAGGTCGAAACTATGTAGCTGTTTGCGTTTGAGGAAGAAGATTTGATCTTTCAAAATTTCAAAACGGGTGATGCCTTTTAGGAAAAACTGCTTTTGGAAAGTACCGTATTTATCGAACACATAGACGCCAGAGCTAGGGTCGGTGGCATAGAGCTGTTGTTTGAAGAATAGCAACTGCGTGAACTGCACGGGATGACCCAGTACTACGGAGAGATCTTCCGACTGTCGCTGTTGTATTTTGGCGAAATCATATTCTCGGAGACGCATCGCTTTGCTATCGAAGATCCAGAGCATATTGTCGGTCGTCATGGCCACCGTTTTCAGTGGCACAAAGCCTTCTGGGCGGAAGTCGAGACTCCGTAAGGGACTTAGGTTTTGATCCAATAATTGTAGCGTGCCGTAGTTGGGATAGAGCAATACCATTTGCAAGGCATTTTCCGCTTCGAGATAGGTCGGGCGACCCCAACGATTATCGCTAAACTCACGGAGACGGGTGCCATCATTCGACCATTGCGAAAGCACATTCCCTTCGATGAAATATACGCGGTTGAAGTGGTCGGTGGTGAAATACGTCGCCTTCGTTTCGATATTACGAATGCCATCGATCACCTGTCCGAAAAAGCTCAGGAGCGCATAAAAGTATATCAGCAACAGATGCATATGACACAAAAGTACATTTTTTGAGAAAGGAATGGCAATTTCGACGAAAAAGCTGCAAAAAAGCGACAAAATTACCGACAAAAGGGTCAAAAAATGGATTGGCGAAAGATTTGATAGGGTTATTTAGAAATCCCAAATGTCTGAAGGCAGTGATTGGGAATTTCGTATTTTTGCAAACTTTAGAAAAATCAAGAACATGGAAGAGAATACACAGCAGCACGAAGAATCGTTGAACCAGCCAGAAGGAGCTTCGGAAGAAAACCAGGCGCCAGAGGCAGCAGCACCAACTGCAGAGGAGTTGTTAGCGCAAGAGAAAGACAAGTATATGCGTTTGATGGCCGACTTTGAAAACTTTCGTCGTCAGCAGCGTAATATGCAAATCGACCTTATCAAAACGGCGACGAAGGATTTGATGGTGGACTTGTTATCAGTAGTAGACGACTTCGAACGCGCGATGCAGACGATGGAGACGGCTAGTGATTTGAATGCGGTGAAGGAAGGCGTGCAATTGATTCATCAACGTTTGCATCGTACTTTGGAGCAGAAGGGCTTGAAAGAAATGGAGGCAAAGAATACAGCTTTCGATGCCGACAAGCATGAGGCATTGACAGAAATTCCTGCTCCGTCAGAAGAGCAAAAGGGACAGGTGATGGACGTTATCCAAAAGGGGTATTATTTAAATGACAAAATCATCCGCTTTGCAAAAGTGGTGGTAGGCAAATAAGATATCATGGCCAAAAGAGATTATTACGAAGTATTAGGCGTCACTAAAAACGCATCTGCTGACGAGATTAAGAAGTCGTACCGTAAGGTGGCGATGCAATATCATCCTGACAAAAATCCGGATAATAAAGAGGCGGAAGAAAAGTTCAAAGAGGCTGCAGAAGCGTATGAGGTATTGAGTGATGCACAGAAGCGCGCGCAGTACGATCAGTTTGGGCATAACGGTCCGCAAGGCTTTGGTGGCGGCGGTGGCTGGCAAGGTGGCGGTATGGATATGAATGATATCTTCCGCAACTTCGGCGATATCTTCGGCGATGAAAGTCCGTTCGGAAGCTTCTTTGGTGGCGGAGGACAAAGTCGTGGTGGGCGCCGAGGCGGTGCACGTGGTGGTAATATCCGTGTGAAGGTGAAGTTGTCTTTGCAAGAGATTGCAGAAGGCGTTAAGAAGACGGTGAAGATCAAGAAACAAGTAAGTTGTCAGCATTGTGGTGGCAATGGAGCGAAGGATAAGTCGAGTGTTGCTACGTGTAAGACGTGTAATGGTCGTGGAGTGACGATGCGTTTGGTGAACTCTCCTTTTGGTCAGATGCAAACGCAAACGACATGTGCAAGCTGTCATGGTGAAGGACAGACTATTACTTCGAAGTGTTCACACTGTCATGGAGAAGGTAGAATGTATGGCGAGGAGACGATTACGATGGACATCCCAGCAGGTGCTACGGAAGGCATTCAGTTGTCGATGAGTGGCAAGGGTAATGCGGGCGAGCGAGGTGCTGCTGCGGGTGATTTGATTATTAATATCGAAGAGGAGGCACATGAGTTTTTGGAGCGTGATGGGCAGCATGTGATTTACGACTTGCACATCAACTTCGTAGATGCGTGTTTGGGTACGACGGTGGAGGTGCCGACTATTGATGGCAAGGCTAAGATTAAGCTGGCGGAGGGCACGCAGGCGGGTAAGATATTCCGTTTGAAAGGAAAGGGCTTACCGTCGTTGCAGAGCTACGGCAAGGGTGATCAGTTGGTGTATGTGAATGTGTGGACGCCGAAGCATTTAAGTTCGGAGGAAAAGAAGATATTGGAGAAGCTGCGTGAGTCGCCGAATTTCGCGCCATCGCCTGACAAGAACGATCAGTCGTTCTTCAGTAAGATGAAAGATTTTTTTAGTTAAGAAAACTATGGTTCGTGAGACACGAACCATAGCAAACGGTTAAAGAAAACGGCCCTACAAGGGCCGTTTTTAATTTATGATTGTTGCGGTTTTTCTTTATTCATTTTATTCATGCCTTTCACGACGAGGAATAGTGTGAACGCGACGATGGTGAAGGAGATGGCGGTGCTTACGAAGTTGCCGTATTTGATAGCGGTATTTGGTATCGTAAGTTCGGAGAGGTTGGTTAGTTTGGCTGCACGTAACGCTGGAGTCAGGACGGCAGGGGTGATGATATCTTCTACGAGGGAGTTGATGATTTTGCTGAACTCACTACCGACTACAACACCTATTGCGAGGTCGACTACATTGCCTTTCATGGCAAACTCGCGAAATTCTTTAATAATGGCCATTTTGTTATGATTTATGCTGTGAAGCTAACAAATAAGCAGTCGGTTTACAACAGTGCTATTGAGCTTTAGCTTTGGAGATAGCGTTCATCATTAGGTCAAGGAAGGATAAATTTCTATGGAGTTGTTTATAATTGATAGAATACAAAAATATTTTTTTCGATTGTTGAACGGTAAGCAAT
This sequence comes from Chitinophagales bacterium, assembly GCA_026461075.1. GTDB lineage: Bacteria > Bacteroidota > Bacteroidia > Chitinophagales > CAIODY01 > JAHEYX01. The sequence continues at coordinate 5,702 of JAPJNH010000088.1, read as the reverse complement.
CCTGATTTCTTTAAAACGAGGATATGATGCGAAACAGTTGCGGGAGAGAGAGGTATTAGTTCACGTATTTGTTCGCCATTGAGACAGTCGTTAAGATGGATTATATAGAGTATTTGCGTTCTTGCTGGGTGGCTTAACGCTTTAGCGAGATGTGCAATAGATTGATCCAGGACTGGAAATTTTTCAAATTTTGCTTGTACCATAAATCAATAACGCGGGCGCAGGGTGATTTAATATGTGTGGAACAAAATTAAAGTCGACGACTTTCGATCTATTTTTGAGACTTTCCCTTCAATTAAAGTCGACGACTTTCGACCTTACAATCTCCAAAATCATCACTTCCTTACCACACGCGTAAACTGCAAATTCAACATCGGAATCACACCCACACTCGGATCAATTAAATGGGCATCCATAGTCCAGACATTCGCAGCAGCATCCATCCCTATCACCATTTCCATAATCCCCTCCGGCTGATTCGCATTGAAAATTAAAAAACCTTCGCGAACAACACCCTGCATCCTGTAAGTCTTGTTACCACTAAGCGTCAATGCCTCGTAACACTTCTTCGACTCATTATAAAACATATAACAACGCATATAAATACCCCCACAAATATTCGCCGTATCCTCCATGCGCAAACAATACTCCTGCATCAAAGAGTCATAATAAAAAGGCACTACAAATCCCTTACAATCCTCCATTATCACCGTACCCTTCGCCTGCCAAGTGCCACTCAACTTTTCTAATGGAAAACGCTTCACTTGCGCCTCTGCTCTCTTTGTAGAGAACAAGAACAAAACAACAAGTATAAAAAGGAAAACCGACCTCATTGTCTGACAAAATGAACTTCGCCAAATGTAGCCCATTTATCCTTGCTAAGCTGCGCCTCCGTTACAAAACTAAAGCTCAACAACACGAGCAAGCACAAAAACAAACGAACCGACATATTAATTCAATTCTATATTCTTGCTTGGCACTACAATAGGCATATCTGGAACAGCACTAATAGCCGACCATCCACCCAAAACATTACGCAAATTATGAATACCATGACGCTTCATTATAGAAGCAGCAATCACGCTACGGTAGCCACCCGCACAGTGAACATATAAGTTATGATCTTCAGGAATCCCTGAAATAGTATCCTCCACGTTCACTAACGAAATATTCTCAGCACCCTGTACATGACCGCCCTCAAACTCGCCCGGCTTACGAACATCGATAATTCCTAATTTACTATCAAACTGCATATCCATCTTCAACTCATCTGCATCGACATTGATAATCATATCGATCGACTTGTCTGCATCTAACCATGCTTTGAATCCACCTTCCAAATAACCTAATACATGATCGAATCCTACACGTGTTAGACGAATCATACTCTCTTCTTCTTTACCTGGTTCTGTTACCAATACAATCGGTGTTTCTAATGGAATCAAGCTTCCTGCCCATTCAGCAAAACGTCCATCAATACCAATAAACATCGACTCCGGTATAAACCCTTCGGTGAACTCACTGGCAGGACGGGTATCTAAAATAAGCGTGCCTAATTCCTTCTCCGCTTCGATATCCTCGACACTCATCGCACGGAATTCAGCCTTCAACTCTTTCAATAAAGTATATCCCTCACGATTGATACGTGCGTTCTCGGGGAAATAAACAGGAGGCGTAGAAAGGCCTTCTGTAATAGCTTTGATGAACTGCTCCTTCGTTTGATCTTGCAAAGCATAGTTTAAACTCTTCTGTGCACCTATCGTAGAAAACGTTTCTTTCCCTAAATTCTTACCACAGCTAGAACCCGCACCATGTGCCGGATATACAATCACATCATCTGCTAAAGTCTTGATCTTATTAGTCAAGGATTCATACAAATAGCCCGCTAATTCCTCTTTAGTCATCGTAGCACCAAACAAGTCGGGACGGCCTACATCCCCCACAAACAACGTATCTCCTGTGAATACGCAATGCTGCTTTTTATTTTCATCCAACAAAAGATAGCAGGTACTCTCCATCGTATGACCAGGTGTGTGCAATACCTGAATAGAAATTTTTCCTAATGGAATAATATCGCTATCTTTCTTTTCGAGAATCTCAAAGCCTGTTTTAGCATTCGGTCCGTAAACGATAGACGCACCTGTTTGATTAGCTAATTCCAAATGACCGCTCACAAAATCAGCATGAAAATGTGTTTCTAAAATATACTCAATTTTAGCGCCGCGATCCTTCGCCATTTTAAGATAAACATCTGTATCACGTAAAGGATCTATGACAAGTGCATGACCTTCTGATTCTACATAATAAGAGGCTTCAGACAAACAACTAGTGTAAATTTGTTCGATATACATAACCGAGAAGAATTAGAGATTTAGAAAGAGTAGCAAGTCAAAGATTTTTTGGCGTGCCTACCTTTTTTGTAAAGATTTTTATTCCACAAGAGGATACCAATTTCATGTGTCCCTGGCGAGAAGCCACGGAGATTATTGACTGTGATATCATAGCTATAACAAAAACGCATAACTACATTTTTGTTTAGTTGTGTTTCGAAGCCGAGATTGGCAGCAAGTGCGTCCACATCATAGGTTTGAGGTAAGCCCTTAAAAACGCGAGAACGATAAAATACGCCACCAAATAAAGGTTCCTTCACTGCATTTACGCCCATCACTAATTCTTTAAAATACATCTGCGACTCAAACAATAAAGCCGGAATCAACAAAGCAGGATGTTTCGGATCATTCAAGCCTTTTATTGGAATAGCTGCATTCAATTGAAAAGAATGACGAATCGGTAATCGAGCATCCAATAACATTAATGATTGATCCGGACGGGTAATATGATGCGCCGCATATCCAGCATTAACAGTCGCTAATATCTTTCGACGCTGTGTCTTGTGACGGATATTTTTTCTAAAGACAAAACCACTGGTGAAATCGACAAACGTCTTGCTAGCCACAGGTGTTGGTACGGCCCCTGTAGCTGTAGGACGTACTAATCCATATTTATCATCTAACTGATCCGTAAAAATCAACTTCGAAAAATCAAGACGTTGCGTATAAGCGCCGGCAGAAAAACCCGCTTGAATCATCCAATCTTTCTGCACCACGCGATACGCGTACAAGGCATTAAAATTGGTAGTCGACAATAAGCCCTCCCCTTCCACATCGTGCGAAGCACTAAACCCTAATCCTCCACCCAAATTAAGCGCCTCCGCATCTAATGCGATGCTATAGGTATTAAATTGACCAGGGATGCGCGACCATTGATTTCTGAAAATAGCCCCGAAACGCAATCCATTATTAATACCGGTAAATGCAGGGTTGTATTGAATCGGTTGACTATAAAATTGAGTGAAATTCGGATCCTGAGCCAACGCAGAAAAACGCAATAGCATGCCAATAAATAGCAGACCTAAGAATTTGTAATATGTAGTTCGTGGTTGGCGAGGTGACATACCTTTCAAAGATAAGAAAAATGACCGAAATAGGTATTGAATCGGATAATTCCCTCTTTTTTTCGATCTTGCAGGAAAGATTAAGCCATTTGGTGTGCAAACACTAAAACATACCTCTTATGAAACTTCTTAAAATCGCAAAAATCAGCCTATTATCAATTATAGGATTGTTAATATTTGTAGCTAATGCATCTGCTCAGTCGACGCAAGATTCTATCATGCTGCGCAAAATCTACAATGAATGTATGATGAACAGCAACGCTTATTTGCACTTGGAAGAATTATGCAAAGAGGTAGGCGGAAGATTAGCGGGTTCACCACAGGCAGCACAAGCCGTTGAGATGTATGAAAAATGGGGCAAAACAATACCTGGAGTGACCGTAACAAAGCAAGCCTGCATGGTACCTCATTGGGTTCGTGGTCGTGCGGAACAAGCCATCATATATCGTGAAGGAACTAGTCCGATCATCATGCATCCTTGCGCTCTTGGTAATTCAGTAGCAACGCCACAAAAAGGCATTCGTGCAAAGGTGGTTGAAATTTTACGTTGGTCGCAGCTCGATTCGCTTGGTAAAGCTGGACAATTACGTGATAAAATTGTATTCTATGACCGTCCGATGAATCCAACCTTTGTCGATCCAGGCGAAGCATACGGTGATGCCGTAGATCAACGTTGGGGAGGGGCTTCTCGCGCCGCTAAATATGGAGCTGTTGCGAGTGTTATACGCAGTGTAACGCATGCCTACGATGCGTTTCCGCACACAGGTGTCATGGGTTATGAAGACAGCGTTAAACGTATTCCTGCCTTCGCAATCAGTACCATCGACGCAACTTTACTAGCCGCTTGCGTGCATAGCAACCCTAATTTAGAATTATACTTGTGGGATGAATGTCAGATGCTAGGCGATGTATTATCATACAATGTAATCGTAGAGATGAAAGGCAGTGAGCATCCTGAAGAAATCATCACCGTTGGTGGTCATTTAGATTCATGGGATCTTGCAGAAGGCGCGCACGACGATGGAACAGGCGTAGTGCAAGCATTAGAAGTGATTCGTATTTTTCAGCAATTAGGCATTAAACCCAAACGCACCATTCGTGCCGTAGCCTTCATGAATGAAGAGAATGGCAACCGCGGAGGAAAAGCTTATGCCGCAGCAGCAAAAGAGAAAGGAGAGAAACATATTGCAGCAATCGAATCAGATGGTGGCGGCTTCACCCCAACAGGGTTTAGCTGTAGCAATGGTAACCGTTACCAAAATGCCTTAAAACATCGTTGGTTCGGACTTCTTTCGGCCTATGGTCTGCGCGATTTTGAACGTATTGGCGGCGGTACCGACATCAGTCCGATAGGTCGTGAACTAGGCGTAAACTTATTCGGTTTAGAAGTAGACCCGCAACGCTATTTCGACTATCATCACACCGCTAATGACGTCTTCGAAAACGTAAATGCACGCGAAATGAATATGGGCGCTGCCGCAATGGCAATGCTCGTATACTTGCTTTCAGAAGACAAATAGTCAGCGGTTCCTTATAACTTATTCATCTCCGCTTCGAGGAAGTCGGCCAACTCCTGCACATAGGCAGGTGAAAAGTCGAAGCGAACCCCAGCGCGTTCAAATAAGGCTGGCAAGCCTACAGAATAGCCCAATTTCAAGGATTCTTTGTAGTTCTCGATCGCTATCGCACCTTTCTCTTTCCATTGCTTCCACATCGCTATCGCACCTAACTGCGCAATCGCATATTCGATATAGTAGAACGGATAATCAAACAGGTGAATTTGTGCATGCCAACGGTATTTCACCGACTCTTCTAACCCACTATAATCCACCTCTTCAGAACTGAAAGAACTAAAAATTTCTTTCCAAGCGTCTAAACGTTGTTCGCGTGTATGACCAGGATTAGTATAAATCCACTGCTGATAACGATCAATAATAGCAACCCAAGGGAAGATAGTTATGATACGCTGAAACTGTTGTTCTTTGGCACGTTTATAGTCGGCTTCATTTTCAAAGAAAAGCTGCCAATGCTCCATGGTGAAAAGCTCCATACTCATCGAAGCAACTTCTGCGATTTCACTTGGATAATCTTTGTATTCACGCAAAGGCAAATCTGCAGAAAGGAAGGAATGTACGGCGTGACCACTTTCATGCACCATCGTAATCAAATCACGAACACTCGAAGCTGCATTCATAAATATAAACGGAACATTCGTCTCCGGTAGCGACATATTGTATCCGCCAGGAGC
>JAPJNH010000087.1 GCA_026461075.1 Chitinophagales bacterium | reverse complement strand
TCATGAGAAAACGCCCTCATTCACGGTATCTCCAGCAAAAGGGATTTATAAGTGTTTCGGCTGTGGCGCTAGTGGTAACGCTAGTAAATTTGTCATGGACATTGAACATCTCAGTTTTCGTGAGGCGATAGAATATCTTGCCCGTAAGTATAATATCCCAATCGAAGAGGTGGCGATGAGTCCGGAGCAGGTGAAAGCTTCGCAGGCACGTGAACGACTGTTTGCCATCAATGCTTTTGCACAGCGCTTCTTTACCGATATGTTGTGGAACGATGATGAAGGAAGAAGTATCGGCTTGAGTTATTTTAGAGAGCGTCATTTGCGGGATGATATCATTCAAAAGTTTCAACTAGGCTATAACCCCGATCAAGAAAAACGCTTCACTAATTTTGCGATCCAAAATGGCTATGAGCTCGATGAGCTAAAGCTTTTAGGACTGACACAAAAAGAAAGAGAAGGTGATTTTTATCGCGGTCGTGTGATATTTCCGATTCAAAATTTGTCGGGGAAAATCGTTGCCTTCGGTGCGCGTACCTTGAAGAAGGATAAAAATATTGCGAAATATTTTAATTCGCCAGAAACGCCTATATATCACAAGGGAAGCCTTGTGTATGGCATCTATCAAGCGAAGAGCTCTATTGTACGCAACAACTTCTGCTATTTGGTAGAAGGATATATGGACGTGATCTCACTAGCGCAAGGTGGGGTAGAGAACGTGGTGGCCTCGTCTGGAACGGCTTTGACAGTCGACCAGGTGAAGCTCGTAAAACGTTTTACGAACAACTTGATGCTCTTGTATGATGGCGATGCGGCCGGTATCAAAGCCGCTATGCGTGGATTAGAAATCATTGTCGAAGAGGGGATGAATTTGAAGTTGGTGCTATTGCCCGATGGAGAAGATCCGGATAGCTTTATGCAGAGTCGTGGTATCGACGGGTTTACTGAGTATGTGACGCAGAATGCGAAAGACTTTATGCGCTTTAAGATTCAGGATGTAATGGAGGCTGCAAAGGCCGATCCTTATCGCAAGGCGGAAGTGGTGCGTGAAATGATTGCCTTATTGGCAAAAGTCCCAGATACTTTTGTACGGGCAGAATACGTACGTGAATTTTCTAATCTGATTGAAGTTAGTGAAGCTCAGGTTTTACAAGAAGTCAATAAAGCAATACGCTCGAAGCTAAAGAAAGATTCGAATGCTCCGGCAGCAGATATCGACCAGCTACATGCCTTGCAAGCTGCCGTTACAAGTCCTGCACCACAGGAGATGGTTACGGCGAAGAACGAAGAGCCGCAAGAAAGGGCGATTGTTCGTTCATTAATTGAATTCGGAGCCTTGCCGATGTCGAATGAAAAAACGGTAGCACAATATATCAATGAAGAGGTGGAGATTGCGATGTTTGAGAATCCATTACTGATGCAGTTGGTACAATTGTTCATGGAGCAATATCAAAATGGTATTATCCCTCCAATGAGCTGGTATACGAGCTTGACAGACCCTGATTTATGTAAAATGGCTGTTGATTTAGTACAAGATCAACATGAGTTGAGTCCTAATTGGGAGTCAAAAAATATCTTTATCAACAAGCGCGATCAAGTGTATGAACAAGAGGTCTTGAGCGTAGTGCACTACTTCAAATTGCGTAAAGTAATGCGCATGATCGACAATTATATGGCGGAGTTGAAAGACATGAAAAGCGACGAAGAAATCATCGTCCAGCAACAAATGATCAAGTTGCTATTTGAATCCAAGCGTACTATCGCTGGTGGAAAGGGGAGCGTTATTGTTTAATTAAGGATTAAGAATTAAGGATTAAAAATTAAAAACAGAAATAAGAATATTTAGCTGTCCTTAGTTAAGCGAATTTATCAATCCGTTTATGTTTTACTGATTGTTTTCTTTTTTGATTTGCAGGATTTAATTATCGCTGTTAAAATGTTTTTTATTGCTGCGTTCTCCTTGATTAAACCAGTTACTTTTTCTGATTTTGAAGGGAATACATTCGCCACTAATTCAAGCCAATAAATGGTTTCATTCGCTTCTTTTAATGCGATAGAAAACTTGTGAATAAAGTCGAGATTACTTTCTGCGAATTCGGCCTCACGAACACAAGCTCCAATCGAAGTTCCTGATTTGTATAATTGTTTAGATAAAATAAACTCTTTGTCGTTATTACGAAGTTCGTTAGCTAAGTGAATAATTTCAATTGCAAATAAAAATGACTTTTCCTTGATGATGTTTTGTTGAGCCATGATGTACTTTTTTAAATAACGCTACGATTATTCAAAAAAGTATAGGTCAACAATTTTTAATTCTTAATTTTTATTTTTTAATTCAAAATTACTCATCTCCGTAAAGTGCTATGTATTCATGGTTGTCGCTAGTACGGTACGCACGATGCATTCCTAGCGCATTGAATTGCAATGTGATATTTCCTTTCGCATCCACCGCAATCATGCCGCCTTCGGCGTTTGCAGGCTTGAGCTTGTCGAAAATTACGGTGCGAACGGCCTCCTCTAAAGAAAGACCTTTATATTCCATCAAACAATGTACGTCGAAGGAAGCTGCGTAACGGATGAAGAATTCTCCATGACCCGTGCAACTGATGGCGCAAGTATTATCATTCGCATAGTTACCCGCTCCGATAATAGGCGAGTCGCCGATACGGCCGTATTGTTTGTTAAGCATACCGCCTGTAGAAGTAGCTGCCGCAAGATGTCCATGACTGTCCATCGCTACAGCGCCTACGGTACCGAATTTACGGTCAGGGTCTTCTGATACGATGTGATCTAAATGGTAGAAGTCGGTATGACGAACACGCAACCACTGATCGTATCTAAACTTCGTATAGAAATAATCATCTGGTTCCATTTCTGCTTTCACTTTCAATGCAAATTCATTCGCTCCTTTTCCGCTTAACAATACATGCCCGGATTCTTCCATTACCTTTCTAGCCAAGCTCACAGGGTTTTTGATATTACGTACACCTGCAACCGCTCCTGCTTTCAAATTAGAACCATCCATAATAGATGCATCCATCTCGTGAATGCCTTTCTTAGTGTAAACAGCGCCCCTGCCGGCGTTAAATAATGGATCGTTTTCAAGGGTACGCACCGCTGCTTCCACGGCATCTAACGCACTGCCGCCGGTCGATAGAATCGCTGTCCCGGCATCTAACGCATTACGAAGACCTTTACGAAATAGAGGATCTTGTTCTGCTGAAATTGTTTCTTTCGTTACTGCACCTGCACCACCGTGTATTGCTAATGAAAACATAATTGCTTAAAAATATTAATTTGATTTAATCCATTTACCATTCCAATGCTCCTTGCCTTGCGATACCTTCACAAGATAAGTTCCTGCAGCAGCATTGTGCATCGGCAATTCATAGCGCATCGTTCCTGCATGACATTGGAATTGATCAGCGAAGAAGAGTTTGCCTTGCATATCATACACCATTACACTGGTCAAACAAGCTTTTGAATTGTTGAATTGTAAAGCTGTTGTTGTAGAAGGGTTTGGACTAAGTTTGATGTCTAATGCTTGTATAGGATTTTTGATACCACTTGCAAATGGGAAGTTGATACTGTAAATACCGCTACCATGCGTTGCTACCGCCATAAACTGATCGGCTTGACGTGTATGTAGGTAAGGGACGATCGTCTGACCAATTTCATTTACGCCCTCTTGCGTCCACTGTGTACCTGGATGTGAATTGTCATGCAACTCTAAACTATCTGCACTGAACAAACCAATACTTGTGCCAACGAAGTATTTAAGCTGATGATTGATCTGCATCATCGACATCCAACGAATAGAAGGTACATCGCCTGTGCCAGCGGTCCCTTTCTCTAAATTACCTGCAGCACGCATCCACGTAGCACCCGCATCTTTCGAATAGAAAATAGAGTAGACATTATAGTTAGAGAATACCACCGCTACGTTATCATCATTGGTTGGATCGATAGCGATACAACTTACATAACCATTTGCGTTAAATGCCGTTCCTGTAATGTTTACACGTGTTGGCGTACCAGTGTTTGCATTGTCAATACGATAGACATTACGCTTACTAGTACCATAATACAAGCGGTGATTTTTAGAAACCGCGATCGCAGAAATTTTAGCAGTACCTGTTACTGTATCAGGAAATTGTACCCAATTCGTGGCGATACTATCATTGTTATTATTCATCGGAATAACGCTCATATCATCGTTACGGAAGAGCTTGCGACCTGCTGGTAGATACATGATGTTATCGTTCACCGGATCTAAAACGAATGGATTAATAAACTGATAATCGTCTCTGTTATGTACTAAGCTTGGATCGATACGCGCATACTGCGTCATCTGATGATTTGCATTCAATTTCGCTTTTAAAATCTTTCCTTGTTGAATAGAGAGATAATAAGTTTGATCATCATTCGACATAGCCACATAGGCGCCATCACCATTGAAAGGCATATCCCAATTGGCTTGTGGGTTTTTTGAGTTAATCATGCGTACGCCATTATCTTGTAAGCCTCCAATTAAAATATCGGAGTTCGGATCATGTGGAGCATAAGCGGTATAAAACTGTTGCGTTAAATAACCGTTGTTCAAACTGTGCCAATAAACGTTCGGAGCCATGATACTATCGCAACGGTGCACACCGCCATCACTCGCTGTATACACGCGTTCAGGGTTGCTTGGGTCGAACCAAAAATCATGTTGATCTGGATGATGATTTGGATACAGTTGAAATCCGATTAATTGAGTACCTAGCGCGTATCCTCCAATTTGCGTTGTATTGTTTGGAGTAGTAAATCCATCTGTAGAACGATAGACATTCGTTCCACAAACGATCACTGTATTTGGATCATTAGGTTTCACCTTTACAACAAGGTTATAACTTCCTTGTGCATGAAAATCATCAAAGACGCCAATGCCGTGTGGAAGGTTGTTTGAAAGATTCACCCACACACCTCCGCTGCTATCTCCATTACCACTTAAATAGGTGTATTTGTATAAGGAATTATATTCAACATCGCCCCAGGCATTTACTGTACGGCATCCTGTGGTATCTGTTCCTCCGCATAAAAAGTAAACCTCGTTTTGATTGCTCGGGTTCATTCCAATTTTTATCAAGTCGTATGTTGTAGTAAAGTTCGCTGGAATGACCTTCGTCCATGTGATGCCATCAGGCGAACGCCAGATACCTCTGCCAGTTCCATCGCTTGATAATGTCGCATACACAACACCGCTATCACTTACTGCCACATCTGTATAGTAGGAGTTGCCTGCTGAAGTGCCGTATAGAACTGCTGTCCACGTAGTGCCACCATCTATACTTCTGTAAATTGCATCGTAGGTTGCTGCATATACTTCATCTTGCGTTAGATTGCTCGGATCAGTTACTACATTCCAAGTCACTTGCCAGTTAGTTGAAAACTGATTCTGCGTACCACTTGCAGTCGATGTGATAGGAGCCCATGTTAAGCCACCATCTGTTGATTTAAACATACCATCGCCAAGGTAAAAGGCACTTCCTCCACTTGCACTCGTTCCTGTCGCTTCACCGCTAATATAATACCAGGTGTTTGTATGGCCCGGACGTTTATCTTGTGCAATAGCAAGCACATCGGGCTTCGACATGCGATCCGTCACGCGAGTCCAAGAGGCGCCTGCATTAGTGCTTCTCCACAAACCACCAGACACCCCACCTGCTAACAAGACATTGTTATTAGTAACGTCGATAGCAAAGGCTCTGGTTCTTCCGCCTATAGGTCCCCAAATACCGCGCTGATCATAGGTTCCGCCGAAGCTGTTATTTTGTTTCGCCAGTTGTTTTGCTAATAATTCTCTTCCGAAAGCGGCCTCTGCGGCATGAATGCCAGCAGGGATTTTTCCTGTTGCGGGGTCGACCAACATTTCTTCCTCCCAATGTTCACGCTCTTCTGGATTTTCATTACCGCCACTGCGTGCTATGAGTGCTTTCAAAGAAGCCTGTACCTTCGCTGTACGTGGTGTTTGAAGTGATAGTCCTCCTGCTAAGATTAAAGCAATACCGAGGACGCTAAAAAAAGAAGTCGCTGTTTTACGCATAAGAGCAATTTTAACACTACAAGATATCAAATTCCTCTTAATTTTGGGACATGTCATTATTGAATGTTCGTTTAGATGATACCATTGTAGCGCCTGCTACTGCGCCGGGTGGTTCGATTGCCGTGATACGCCTTTCAGGAAAGGATGCTATAGCTATTTGTGATAAGATAGTGGAGGGGAAGAGCTTATTGGAAAAGCCTTCGCATAGCGTTCATTTTGTGAAGTTGATGCACCATGGGCAGTGGCTCGACGAGGCGGTTGCGACGATCTTCCGCAATCCGAAGAGTTATACGGGTGAAGATGTGGTGGAGTTGTCCTTACATGGCTCTACCTATATCGTAGAGAAAGTATTAGATGCTTTGTTGCAGGAGGGTGCGCGTATGGCTCGACCAGGGGAATTTACCCAGCGTGCATTTTTGAATGGCAAAATGGATTTAAGTCAGGCTGAAGCTGTGGCCGATTTAATTGCTGCCAATCACGAAGGCGCGCATAGTCTGGCGCATCAGCAATTGCGTGGGGCTTATTCGAATGAATTGAAAGATTTGCGTGAGCAGTTGATTTGGTTTGCGAGTTTGTTGGAATTGGAATTAGATTTCTCGCAAGAGGACGTAGAATTTGCAGATCGTACACAGATGGAGAATTTAGTGAATGTGATTGGAACGAAGGTAAAGTCCTTATTACAGAGTTTTAAATTGGGGAATGTCTTGAAGAAAGGCGTACCAGTG
>JAPJNH010000086.1 GCA_026461075.1 Chitinophagales bacterium | reverse complement strand
ATATTACGAATCGACTTGTTAGAATCAACATTTGGATAAGCGATTCCGAAGTAAACCGACTGTCCGTCGGCACTGACACCTTCAGCTCCGACACGACCGAGCTGCCATAACAACTCTGGAGTCATCATCGTTTGTGCTTGCGTAAAATAAGTAAAGATCAAGCTTACACACAGAAGAGAAAATAGTTTGCGCATAAAAAGTAATTAATGATTAAAAATACTATTCTTTCTTCTTATTTCTCTAATTTCGAATTAAGTATGAAGAAAGTATTCTATACCCTATTTTTTCTTTCTTTGATTCATTTTGCTTCCGCACAAAACTTGATGTGGGCAAAAAAAATGGGCGCCTTACGTCCTAATGACGTCGCCTATGCCATTGCAAGCGATCAAGCTGGCAACAGTATTAGTGTAGGCACTTTTAGGGACACGGCCGACCTTGATCCAAGCGCTACTGTACAGTTGTTTTATAGTGCCGGACAAGAAGATGTTTTTATAACGAAGCTTGATTCTAATGGTCAATATCTTTGGTCGCACCAGCTAGGTGGCCTGCAAGGGGATTTCGGCTACGCGGTAACAACAGATAAAAACAATAATGTATATGTCGGAGGAAGCTTTAGTAATCGTTGTGATTTCAATATCGGAGGTACTTCTTTATTAATAAACTCGACAGGTTCCTACGACGCCTTCGTACTAAAGCTTTCAGCAACAGGTACGTTGCTATGGGTAAAAACATTTGGCGGAACAAGTGCCGAAGAAGTATTTGCTCTCACTGCAAAAGCAAATGGCCACATCGCTATAGGAGGCTATTTCATGGGCACTTGCGATTTTGACCCTAGCGCAGCAAACTTTAATTTAACAGCACAAGGAATTCAAGATGCGTTTATCAATGAGTTAGATAGTAATGGCAACTTCGTACAAGCATTTGCCATAAGTGGTGCGTTGAAAGAGTGTATATATGGGCTCTGTAGCGACGCGAATAACAATTGCTATGCCTCCGGATATTTTGAAGGCAGCGCCGATTTCGATCCGAGTAATAATACTTATAGCCTACAATCAGCGGGAGGGGTACTCGACAAAGACTTTTTCATTGCGAAATATGCTTCGAATGGAAATTTAGTGTGGGGAAAATCAGGTGGTGGCTTAATGGCGGATATCGCCTTTGGCATTTGTCTTGACAGCAAAAAGAATGTCCTTACAACGGGCTGGTTTGAATCACAAGCGGATTTCGATCCTTCGAATAATTTGTACTCGGTTAATGCCTATGCTGGTACCAACGACCGCGACGCTTTTGTATTGAAACTCGATTCAAATGGCCTTTTTAAATGGGTTGCGCCACTTGGCGGAACGGATATTCAAACAGGTTATGGCATTGCCTGTGATCAGTCGGATAATGTCTATACGGCAGGTTTCAATAAAGACAGTATGGATATCGATCCGAGCACAAATCAACAGATGATTACAAGCAAAGGCGACTTCGATCTATACGTACATTCCTTGGATGCTAATGGTAATTATAATTGGGGCTTCGATATTGGCGGTATCACGGATGATGGCGCTAATGCGCTCTGCGTCGACCTTCGTGGCAATGTCTTAGTAGCAGGAGGCACTAGTGATACAGCAGATTTTGATCCAGCAACACAAGACACCTTCCAACTCCAAACACAATATCTCTACGATGTTTTTATAGCGAAGTTTGGTGCTTGTCATCAAGCCTATATCCATGGAATAAATTATTCAGAAACACTTTGCGAAGGACAACCAGCAATCATTCAACTCAACGGCACTAAAGGCAGTGCTGCTAATTGGTTGATTGCAGGACCTATACCCTTTGGTTCGCAGGCATGGTATTATTCCAGCAACTCGATTGCCTTTCCGGTTCCACAAAGCGGCTCTTATATGTTAATGCCCAGCTCTAGCTGCTTTGGTTTTGTGAGCGATACGCTAGTTTTTAATATCCATTCTGTTAACGCAAACTTCTCCATTCAAGGCAATAATTTATTAGCAGCTGATACAACGCTTTTGCATTATCAATGGATGGAGTGTTTTACTACTAATATGCAAGTAATTAACGGAGCGAATAATTATTCCTTTACGCCAACACATACTGGCAGCTATGCTTTAGTAGCACAAGACTCCCTCTGTTCCGACACTTCAAGCTGTGTAATCTTCTCTTTGGTAGGAATGAACGAGGTAAAGAATTCTGCCATTAGCATTAGTCAAAATGAGAACCAAGGGATTGTACTTCAATCCAAGGAGGATTTTCATTATAGTGTTTACAATTCACTGGGGGACTTGATTGCAAGAGGCGAAAACAGAAATCAGATCACAAGCATAGAAAGCAAAGAATGGCCGGCAGGTATTTATTTGGTGAATATAGAAACGGTGCATCAACGCATCACACGTCGAATAATAATTGCACGTTAATCTTGTTTATAGTAGTTTACCAAGGCAGCTACTTCAACGAGTGATTCTTTTAAAACTATGGCCAATTTTGCATAGATCTCATTGATCTCAGTAAAGAATTCCGCGCTTGCGTGAGATTCAATCCAGTAGGCCTCTTGATCCATTCCTAAACCAAGCACGCGGCTTCTTGTTTTTAATCGATGTGCATGAAATTTGATCGAAGCATAATCTGTGGTGTCCATCGCTGTTTGCAAAGCCACAATATCTTTACCCAGTTCTTCAGAAGTAAGCGATAGCATTTTTACCATAAAGGCATTATCACTACCTACCATTTTCTCGAGGTAATTCAAATTGACATATTTCAACGAAGGGCGGGAGGACTCTGACTTCTCTTCGTTCATCGCCCAATGCAATAAATTATGTAAAGTATCGGCCCCTAAAGGTTTTGCGATCACTTTTACTTTATCATTGAAGGGCCAATTCAGCTCTAAAGTTCCCGTCAGAACGACGATTTTCTTATCGGGGAAAAGTTGAATGATATCTTGCGCATTGCCATCACCCAAATTATTATCTACCACTAATAAGTCGTGATT
>JAPJNH010000085.1 GCA_026461075.1 Chitinophagales bacterium | reverse complement strand
GCCAAAGAGTGAAACAAGCTGAGAGAAGTCATAAAAGAAAGCGCCGCAAATGATTATATTCGCAGAACATTTTAGTGCATTTATTCGTTAATTCTAAAACTCACTACCTATGTACGGTAACGCATATATGACGCCTGAAGAGGCAAAAGCAATGGCGGAACGCCCAGAAAACGAAGAATTATTAGCTGAATTCGAAGCTCGCATTGATCGTGGAGAGAAAATCGAACCACATGATTGGATGCCTGCTGACTATCGTCGTCAGTTAATTCGTATGATTGAACAGCATGCACATAGTGAAGTAATTGGTGCATTGCCAGAAGGAACGTGGATTACACGTGCTCCGAATTTCAAACGTAAGCTTGCCTTAATCGCTAAAGTACAAGATGAAATCGGTCATGCCCACTTATTGTACAATGCTGCCGAAACACTAGGAAAGACACGTGAAGAAATGATTAATGATTTGCTCAGCGGCAAGTCTAAATATTCGAATGTATTTAATTATCCTGCCCTTACATGGTCGGATATCGCAGTAATAGGCTTTTTAATTGATGGCGCTGCTATCGTTAACCAAGTTATCAATGCAAAAGGTTCTTACGGACCCTATTGCCGTGCTTTGGATCGTATTTGTTACGAAGAATCTTTCCACTTGAAGCAAGGGCATGATGCGATGGTTTACTTGGCTACAGGAACACCTGCGCAACGTGCAGAATTGCAAGAAGCATTGAATCGTTGGTACCGTCCGATTATTCATTTCTTCGGACCAAGTGATAAAGCCTCTGTTCATACCAATAAATTGATGCGTTGGAAAATCAAATTGGCGAGCAATGACGATATGCGTAATCAATTCTTAAATCAATACGTTCCAAAAATTCGTGAACTAGGCTTAGATTTTCCTGATCCGAATTTAAAAAAGAATGCAGATGGTGTTTGGGAATTCAGCGATCCGAATTGGGATGAATTTTATGCAACTATCAATGGCAATGGCCCTTGTAATGCTGAAAGATTAGCCGTTCGTCGTTGGGTAGAAGAACACGGTCGTTGGGTGCGTACAGCCTTGATGAACCCGCAACAAAAATATGTAATGCCTCTTTCCTAAATTCTATTCATAATTTAGGCACATGAAACTATCAAGTCCAATTTCGGTAGCGGATATCGCTGCCCTTATTAATGCTGAAATTATTGGAGATGCCAATGCTTTGGTGCATGGGATCAACGAGATTCATAAGGTGACGAATGGTGATCTCACTTTTGTTGATCATCCGAAATATTATGATAAAGCATTACAATCGGCTGCGACCTTTGTCATCATCAACCAGAAAATGGATGCTCCGGCTGGTAAAACATTGTTTTATCATGCTGATCCTTTCGAAGCTTATGTTAGTCTAGTTAAGCGCTTTCGCCCTTTCGAAGCCGCTACTAAAAGTATCTCTGACTCTGCCATTATCGGCGAAGGAACGCAGATCCAACCCAATGTATTTATTGGAAACCATGTTAAAATAGGAAAAGGCTGCTTGATTCACGCGAACGTAGCCATCTACGATCACTGTGAAATCGGCGACCATGTCATTATTCAATCTGGCTGCGTAATTGGTGGCGATGCGTTCTATTTCAAAAAACGCACAACACCACATACCTTTTACGACAAGTTAGAATCTTGCGGTAGGGTTATTATCGAAGATTTCGTTGAGCTAGGAGCTTCCTGCACCATTGATAAAGGAGTTTCGGGGGATACTATTATTGGATGGGGCTCAAAATTAGATAACCAAGTCCATGTAGGACATGGTACCGTGATTGGTAAAAATTGTTTGATTGCTGCTCAAACGGGCATTGCAGGAAAAACAAAACTAGAAGATAATGTTATCCTTTGGGGCCAAGTTGGGGTAAACAAAGATTTAGTAATAGGTGAAGGCGCTGTCGTTCTTGGCCAGAGTGGCGTTACCAAAAGCATTGAAGGCGGAAAAAGTTATTTCGGAACTCCAGCCCAAGAATCGAAAGCGAAGTTGAAGGAGATGGCTATTTTAAAGCGTTTTGCCGAGGGAAAAGATTAGTGAATGACAAAAAATTGCATTTTCGAAAAATTACCTTATTTTTATTGATGTTATTTGTTAACTTAGCCAACTACTTAGATTTTAGAAGATGAGAAAACTCGTATCCTTAATAGCCTTTTGCTTCGTTGCGACCGTGTCGTTAGCGCAGGATATTCACTTCTCTCAATTCTATGCTTCACCCATGACGCTCAATCCGTCACTAACAGGTAAAATTAGTTCTAAGTACAGAATGACGGGTATCTACCGTAGTCAGTGGGGTTCCGTAAGTGTCCCATTCATCACATTTTCAGGTAGTTTCGACCTTCCGTTTCTTCAAAAACAATTAAAAAAGAATTTTCTTGGCGCAGGATTAGTTGTCCTAAACGACAAATCCGGTACCGGAGCATTGACCAACCAAAGCGTTTACGTAAGCTTAGCGTACCATCAAAAAATGGATCGTCGCTATAACCCTCATCACTATCTCTCTTTTGGTATTCGTGGTGGCGTCGTTCAAAAAAGCGTAGACATCAATAAATTAGTGTTTGCCTCCTCTTGGGATCCAATCTCGAAACAATTCGGTCCGATCAGCTTAGAGAAATTCTCTACTTCAGGTACTTTCACTTATGCCGACTTTGATATGGGGTTATCTTGGTCATCTTATTTTTCAGACATGTTCAGTGTTTGGGGAGGAATGACTATGCATCACCTTTCACAGCCTAAAGAATCCTTCTTGTTGTTGTATAATTCTAACACTGTTTTAAATCGTCGTTATACCTTAAATGCCGGAGCAAGAATTGGTGTGAACGAACGTATTTCAATCAATCCTACGGTTTTATACCTTTCTCAAACAGCTGCTAGCGAATTCAACCTTGGTAGTACGGTTTCTTTCAACTTAACCGATGAAAAACAAAACCCTGCAGCCTTTTATGTTGGATTATTCTATCGTCTTGGAGATGCTGCCGTAGCAATGACCGCATTCGAAGTACATAATACAAGAATTGGTCTAAGCTATGATTTCAACCTATCTAATTTAAGATTGGCTTCTGCAGCTCGCGGTGGATTTGAACTTTCTGTGGTACATGAAGGTAATCCTGAAACTGCGCAACGTAAGGTTATTTACTGCCCTCGTTTCTAATTTTTTTAGTCTACTTAAAATTTATTGCCGTCCATCTGCGTTATAATACGAAACATCGTATGTATGGAGACGAAAGAATGTGTGAATAGAAAGCGTAAAACATTCCTATATCACGGAGAAGACCCTCGAGCAAAGCTTATCCTAAAAGGAGCTGACTCACTTAGTAATGCAGAACTAATTGCCCTAATAATCCAAAATGGCTCCAAAGAAATTAGTGTAATTGAGTTAAGCAAAGGCCTACTGGAAAAGTCTGACTTTCAGCTAAAACAATTGGCTAGAAAATCTGTCAATGAGTTATCCGCTATCAAAGGAATGAGCGATACCAAAGCTAGTCTGCTTGCAGCGGCGTTTGAACTAGGAAGAAGAAAAGAATCAGAATCAATTCCGGACAAACAGAAAATAACTTGCTCCGAAGACGCTGCTAAAATCTTAAAACCTGCTTTAAGCGACCTACATACAGAACACTTCTACGCCTTACTTCTAAATCGACAAAATATTGTCATTCGGGCTGAATTAATTTCAAAAGGCGGTGTTTCCGCTACTGTTGTTGACCCTCGACTCATCTTCAAAAGCGCTATAGAATCGTTAGCAAGTGGCATCATTCTTTGTCATAATCATCCTTCTGGTAATTTAGAACCCTCTGATGATGACCAAAGAATCACAGAACAAATGAAGGCTGCAGGAAAATTATTAGACATCACGGTATACGATCATTTGATCGTTAGTCATAAAGGCTACTTTAGTTTCGCCGATTCAGGACTCATGTAAACAAAAAAGTCTCCAATGAAGGAGACTTTTTGCTGCAAAGTTCTTAACCCATTTAGAACTTCACAATGATGAAAACACCGTTGCAAAAGTAACAATTCTTATGCCAACTAATAGCATTTCAAGTAATTGCAAGTAATTTTTATTAACAAATTGTTTTTACTTGATTAATTGATATTTACAACTGCAATTTGTATAATAATTATAAAGCCGAATAAAGTAAAAATTGAATAGCGTCTATTCTGCAATTAGATATACGGTATTCATTTCACCTCTTGAATTATCCTCCTTTGCTCGTTCTTTTGTAACTTCACGAAAATTTTAAAGCAATGCAGTTTTTAGATGAATTACGCTGGAGAGGGCTCATACATCAACATACGCCAGGAGTAGAGGATTTATTGAAAAAGGGACCTATTACTGGCTATTGTGGCTTTGATCCAACTGCGACCTCCATGACCATTGGTAATTTCGTTCCAATACTGCTATTAATGCGTCTACAACGTTCCGGTCACAAACCATTGGCATTGGTTGGTGGAGCAACAGGTCTTATTGGAGACCCTTCTGGTAAATCTTATGAAAGAAAACTACTCGATCAGGATGCATTAAATGCGAACATAGCTTCTTTCAAAAATCAATTGTCAAAATACCTTGACTTCTCTCCTGGAGCCCATCAAGCAGAATTGGTTAACAACTACGATTGGTTTAAATCGATGGATGTTTTCACCTTCCTACGCGATATCGGCAAACATATTACGGTGAACTACATGCTCTCAAAGGACTCTGTACAAACGCGAATGGAGAACGGTATCTCTTTCACAGAGTTTTCATATCAATTGATTCAAGGCTACGATTACTATTGGCTTTGGAAGAATAAAGGTTGCAGATTACAATTAGCAGGAAGTGACCAATGGGGGAATATGACAACAGGCTTAGAATTGATCCGAAGAATGGATGGCGGAGAAGCGCATTTACTAACCTGCCCATTAATCACCAAAGCGGATGGTACTAAATTCGGTAAGACAGAAGATGGCGCTTTATGGATCGATAAAAACCTTACAAGTCCTTACCAATTCTATCAATACTGGATTAATGCGAGTGATGAAGATGTGAAAAAATATATCCGCATGCTGACCTTCTTAGACGAAGCAAGTATTCTCGAGATGGAAGCAGAACAAGCCAAAGATCCTAGTCAACGTATCCTTCAAAAGGCCCTCGGTAAAGAGATTACCAGCATCGTACATAGTGATGAAGATTATCGCGCCGCAATGAGCACTTCCGACTTGATGTTTGGAAAAACGACACCAGATACCTTAAAAAATATTGCTCCGAACCAATGGGAGAATGTGTTTAGAGGAATCCCTACTTTCAAAGTAGAGCGTGCTGCGATTGAAGCTGGTGCACCAGTCCTAAACTTACTTGCGGAATTAACAAGCATTTTCCCTTCAAAAGGAGAAGCCCGCAAAATGCTTAGCGGAGGCGGTGTAGCACTTAACCTAGAAAAGATTTCTTCGATTGATTTGAACATAACAACTGATCATCTCATTCAGAATAAATACATGGTAGTGCAAAAAGGCAAGAAAAACTATCACCTAATCATCGTTGAATAATATGTCAGGCTATCGTTTGCTAATAAGTACTTTGCTCCTTGCATTCCTAGGCATTACAAGTGCGAATGCAAACGATCGCTCTGACACCATGGACGTGCTGCACTATGAAATTCATTGTAATCTAAGCAACCCTAGTTCGCAAAAAATTCAAGAGGAGACTAGTATTCAATGGGTGAATAAAGTGAATGGACTGCAAAACTGTAGTTTTGATTTACGTGGCCTGCAAATTGATTCCGTTATTTATTTGCATCAAAAAATCAATTTTTCTCAAGTAGCTCATTTTATACAATTGAATTGGCCTACCCCTTTATCTATAGGGGATACAGCCGTTATGACTTTCTTTTGTCAAGGTACGCCCTACAGTGATCCAAGCTGGGGAGGCTTTACCTTTAGCGGCGCTTATAGTTTTAATCTTGGCGTTGGATTTAGCTCGAATCCTCACAACTTGGGTATGGCCTGGTTTCCTTGTAACGATCGCTTCGATGATCGAAGTTCCTATACCTGTTATATCGAAACGTCAAATTCCCAAATGGCCTATTGCAATGGATTATTAGTAGACACTTTTCACACGAACAATAATACCATTATTTGGCATTGGGATTTCACCCAGGCGGTAGCACCGTATTTAGCGAGCGTTGCTGTTGCACCGTATGTAAATCTACATGCTCAAATCACCACAAAAAGTGGAAGAAGTATTCCATTAGAAATCGGAACACTCGCCTCCGATAGCAATGCGTGTAAATATTACTTCTCAAAAGTACCGCAAGCGTTGTATCTGTTCGACTCCTTATGGGGCGATTATCCTTTCGATAGAGCAGGCTATGTTGTCGTTCCATTCAACGGCGGCGCCATGGAACATGCTTCTAATATTGCTATTGGAAGAGCCTTTGTAACGGCAGGTTTGACATATGAAACCATGCATGCGCACGAACTTTCACATATGTGGTTTGGAGATATGGTAACTTGCCCTAATGAAAATGAAATGTGGCTAAACGAAGGATTGGCTTCTTATTGCGAACGCATTTTTACAGAACATATTTATGGAAGAGCCGCTTACGATGCGTCTATCAAATCAAATCATCTAGCGGTATTACAATCAGCACCCATAAACGATCAAGGTTATTTCCCTGTAGCAAATGTACCACATGCCATCACCTATGGCTCGACTGTCTACGACAAAGGTGCAGATATGATTCACACGCTAAGAACCTATATGGGGGATGCAGATTTCTATGCTAGCATGAAAAAATATTTGGCACAGCATGCTTGGTCGAATAGTAGCACAAACGGACTCCGTGACTCACTCATCGCTTACACAGGGAAAACATATTTAAAAGATTTCTTCGACCATTGGCTATCGCAAGCGGGGTTTCCAGATATACATCTAGTTAAATGGTCCAATAATAAGGTGCAATTACAAGTGACACCAGCCCAACATGCTACCCAAGATTATGGCTATGTACCTATTACCTTAAGCTGCTTTGATTCTACTTTTCATCGTCAAGTAATTCAAAGCGCTGTGAATGGCAGTTGCCAAAGTATCACGCTAAACATCCCATCAGGAACACGTTTGGTGGTGCATGATTTTGATGAACTATTGAGCGATGCACTTACTTCTGATTGGAAAGTCATTTCTAAAACAGGTGGATTTGGTTGGGCGAATGCCAAGATGAATGTGAGTGTAAAAAATATTAGCGACTCCGTCTTCTTGCGAATAGAACATCACTGGAACCGTCCAAATGTCATTCAAAATCCGACGCTCAAAAACATGGCACACGTAGCCGATCGCTATTGGGTAGTACAAGGTATTGCCATGGATAAATTAGATGCGACAGCAACAATTAATTACAATGGAAGCGCCGCAAATAATTATCTCGACCATGCTTTCATTACTAACATAGAGGATAGTCTTTTCATCCTATATAGAACAGATGGAAGTAAGGATTGGTCGATACTTGACGCGAGCGAATACACCATTAATAAGCAAGGAAGTGCAAGCAATCAACTTGGACAAATTACTATCAAACATTTGAAGCAAGGAGAATATACAATGGGGATATATGATTACGCTTATCAAGATACTAGTGCAATCATCACCCCTGCACCATGTGTCGCCCTGAATGATATCAATTTAAAGGATGCTAAATGCACTTATTTGACAATTGCTCCCAATCCGAATAATGGTCAATACACCATAGAATGGCCCATTACAAGTGCGTGTAAACAACTTAGCATTTATGATTATACAGGACGACAATTAGAAAAAATAGTGAAGCCTCGCGGAAATTCTTATCAAGTAAATAACCTACCTAAAGGGATGAATTTTATCCAACTTGATTTAGAAAATGGAACTTCATTAACGGGGCAAGCTTTAGTGCAATATTAACGTCGTATATCCACTGAATACGGATCTACGGAAAGATCCACATGATAATCCTCTAAGCTTAAATTATCTAAGTTTACCGAAGAAATAAATCCATTTCGTCCAGCACATGCTGCTGTATGATGCGGCGGAGGCCCTTTTAAATCGAGATTTCGGCTCGCGATAAATAATCGGTGATTCGCATCATCTACCACCAAACCATGCGGCTGATAAAACCCTTCTTTGATATGCTTTACCACTTGTAATGAGTTATAATCAATCACAGTGATCGCGCCTAAACATGCATTAGAAGTACACGTGGAATCAGAAATACAGCTCACAAATAAATAAGGGAATCGCTTCGAAAACGCAAACTCCTGCGGATAAATAGCTGTTGGAATAATACTTAACAAGGAATCATTCTTGGCATTATACACACGTACATCATTCTTTAATTGTGTATTGACGAAGTACTTGGTACCATCTGGACTAAACACAATTTCATGAAAATTTAAATTATCTGCAGCGCTAAAACTTGCTTGACTTCCCGGCACCAAACATACTTTTTGAGGCAGTTGCGGCTGCAATGGATCTGTAACATCCATTTTGTAAACGAAATTCCCTCCCGATGGAAGAACATATAAATATTGTTCATCCGGACTTAAACTCATTCCATGCGGTAGAACAAACAGACCTGTTCCAGAATAATACTTTTCATCTATCATATTGTTTAGATTCACGACTACTACTCTACCGTCGTTTTCACTATCCAATACGAAAGCGCGACTACCGTCTTTTGTTAAAATAAAATTCACCCAATTGCCAGCACCAAAACTAGCACTGCCAATTATCTCATCCGTTGTCGCATCGATTTTATGTAAAACACCATCATTATTCAACAAGACATATACATAACGCGAATCCCTTGAGACACTAACCTTATGCGGCCCCTCCACCCCACTAGAAGTCCCTACCTGAATGTATCGCATCAATAAACGAGAATTCGCATCAATAACTGCTACCCGATCACATCCTTGATTCGTGACATATATTTTTGAACGATTGGGCCTATCACTAAAAGGCAATCTACCATACTTATCTGGAGCACCTTGCATGATCCAATCATCTAAAATCTTCAACTCCTCACGCGACAATGCTGCGCCTGTTTTAGGCATTCGTGGACTTAACTGCTCTCCTAAATCTGCAAAGGTATTACAGTGCATGAACACATGACTTTCCATCGTGTAGTGAGGAATCACCACAGATTCAAAATCTTCTGTCCCCTGAAAACAAGCTTGCCAAGTCGAAAGATCTAAACCTGCCGCCAAATCCTTATCCTGCGCATTATGACATCCTGATAAAGCACACTTAGTCAGAATAATTTGAGCCACAGGTGCAGGATATCCCCCATCTAAAGCAGCCGCTTGCTCTCTCAAACAAGAAGGCAATAGTAAGGCGAGGATAATCGCGACAGTTGGGAGAAAAAGCAAATATTTACGCATAATCAAATAATTTGTTTTGCCATGAGTTCATAGCCCTTGATTTAAGTTCCGTAACGAATCTCCTTCAAATTTACGGAATGAATCGCACCATCACACTCGAACAAGAGCAACCCCGTTTCACTCACTCCTCGGATAGTCCCATTTACGCGAACACCGTTCCATAAATAGCCCAAACACTGATCCTTCTGAAACAATGCATTGACATATTCTTCACAAAGTCCTTTCATCAGTCCAGCCTGCATTTGCAAATAAACCGAATGCAAAACAGAAAGCAATGACAATAGACACTCCTCTCGATTCAATTCACGTCCAAGTAATTGCTGTAGCGAAACAGCCTGGGATAATTCGGCAGGAAAGACCGATGTGTTGACATTCAGTCCGACACCAACAATACTTGCCTTTATTTGCTTGCCTTGAATTGTATTCTCAATTAAAATACCCGCCAACTTCTTCCCGTCCACATATATATCATTAGGCCATTTTACCTGTGCCTCCAATTCAAAACTCCCTTTCAGCCAACGTTTCAAACCGACAGAAACAGCAACGGACAAATTAAATTGTTGCTCAATCGTACACTTCGACTTTAGCCAAATCAAACTAAGCAATAGATTTTCTCCTGAAGGGCTCCACCACACATTTTGAAATTGACCACGACCGGCGGTTTGAAAATCAGTCACAATGGCCGTTTCATCCACAACTTTTGAGTTTAAAAGTGCGTTGGCATATTTATTGGTACTATCCACAGCGCCTAAGCCTATGATAGTTGATAAATAAGGTGTTAAACCTTGATTTTTACCCCAAGTATGGATAGGATGACAGAACAAAATAACGTACTTTTGAGTTTATTACTCAAAGGTTAAAAGACTTTAGCATTTTGGCAAAGACATCTGTAAAAAAATCTGTCCCGGCAGCAAAAAAAAATAGCGCTCCTAAAAAAAGTGCTCCGGCAAAAAAAGCAGCCACTTCAAAAGTAACTGCTAAAAAAGACGACGCTAAAAAAGCGGCTCCGAAAAAAGTAGCTCCAAAGAAAGCCGCTCCCAAAAAAGTTAGCGGCCCTAAAAAAAGGGTTGCTGCTAGCTCTAAAGAGAAGACTTCCAAAAAAGCTCCTATCGAAGTCGTTAATGAAGTAGCAAGAAAAGCAAAACCAGCTTTACCACCAACGAAAAAAACTGCAGGCAAAGTTAAAAAGACTGCTGCCGATAAAGGCGTTCGTAGTAAGGTAACGCAACAAGGGGATGCTGAACGTTTGTTAGATGCAATCATTGAAGGACTTCAAGACATGAAAGCGGTAAATATCGTTAGTATCAACTTGAGCAATATCGAAGATGCGGTTGCAAACTACTTCGTGATCTGTGAAGGGGAAGCTACTACACATATCAAGGGTATCGCAAATAACGTTGAAGATAAAGTCTTTAAAACAGTAGGTGAAAAACCGTGGCATATCGAAGGAATGGAAAACCTAGAGTGGGTAGTCGTTGACTACGTGAACGTAGTGTTGCACATCTTCCGTAGAGAAAGTCGTTTATTCTACCAGTTAGAAGACCTTTGGACTGACGGTGTCCGCACAGAACATTAATTAAAAAATTGTGATTCGTATGAATTTGAATGCAGAAGAGTCGAAGGAGACTAAAAAAGAA
This sequence comes from Chitinophagales bacterium, assembly GCA_026461075.1. Taxonomy (GTDB): domain Bacteria; phylum Bacteroidota; class Bacteroidia; order Chitinophagales; family CAIODY01; genus JAHEYX01. The sequence goes on along the minus strand of JAPJNH010000085.1, from coordinate 3,173 downwards.
AAAGCTGCTAGAAATAACCCTTTCCAAAATAACGGAGGAATTGGTGGCGGTAAGAAGCCGAAAGGAAATGGTTTTAAATTCAATATCTATTGGGTTTATATCCTTCTTTTCGTGGGTTTGATTGGCATGCAATTCTTTGCCATGAAAAGCAATCCGAACGAAATCACACAACAAGACTTTATCGTCAACTTCGTGAGCGATTCATTGAAGCGTCATGATATTGATAAAATTGTCATCGTTAATCAAAAGTTCGCTGAAGTATATCTAACAGCTACCGCTCTTAAGAAACCTGAATACAATGATGTCAAAGGCACCAACTTCGGTGGCGACAGCAAAGGTCCTCATTATCGTTTTAACATAGGCACCTTACAAGTTTTTGAAGAGAAAATGAAAGATGCGCAGGCGAAGATGAGTCCGAAAGAATGGTTGAAATGTCAATATGTAGATCGTACAGATTGGGCTGACGGCTTATTAAGTTGGTTGCCTATGATCATTATGGTTGCCCTATTCTACTTCTTATTCATTCGCCGCTCTGGTGGTGTTGGAGGAGGAGCTGGTGGCGGAGGCGGTATCTTCAATATCGGCAGAAGCAAGGCGCAATTGTTTGATAAAGATGATCGCGTAACAACGACTTTCAATGATGTAGCTGGCTTAGATGAGGCGAAAGAAGAAATCATGGAAATCGTAGATTTCTTAAAGAACCCTAAAAAATACACTAAACTCGGCGGTAAAATTCCTAAAGGTGCTTTATTAATCGGCCCTCCAGGTACAGGTAAAACATTGCTTGCCAAAGCTGTGGCAGGTGAAGCACAAGTTCCTTTCTTCAGTATCAGTGGTTCTGACTTCGTCGAAATGTTCGTCGGAGTGGGCGCTTCACGTGTTCGTGACTTGTTCCGTCAAGCGAAAGAGAAATCACCGTGTATTATTTTTATCGATGAAATCGACGCTATCGGTCGTGCACGTGGCAAAGGCATGATGCAAAACAACGATGAGCGTGAAAATACCTTAAACCAATTATTGGTTGAAATGGATGGCTTCAGTAGCGATACAGCTGTTATCCTTTTAGCAGCCACCAACCGTCCAGATGTATTGGATAGTGCATTGATGCGCCCAGGTCGTTTCGATCGTCAAATTAGTGTCGATAAGCCAGATGTAAAAGGACGTGAAGCAATCTTCAAAGTGCATTTGAAAAACAAAACTTTAGGTCCGGATGTAGATGCTGCTAAATTAGCACTACAGACACCAGGTTTTGCGGGTGCTGAAATTGCAAACGTTTGTAACGAAGCTGCGTTAATCGCTGCTCGTCACAACAAGGATCGTATAGAAATGAAAGACTTCCAAGACGCAGTGGATCGTACGATCGGCGGTTTGGAGAAGAAGAATAAAATTATCAGTCCTGAAGAAAAACGTATTGTAGCCTATCATGAAGCTGGACATGCTGTTTGTGGTTGGTTCTTAGAACATGCAGATCCATTAGTGAAAGTAACTATCGTTCCAAGAGGTGTTGCCGCTCTAGGTTATGCGCAATACCTTCCAAAAGAACAATATCTCTACACCGTTGAGCAATTGAATGACACCATGTGTATGACACTCGGTGGAAGAGCTGCGGAGGAAATTATTTTCGGAAAAATTTCTACCGGCGCACAAAGCGACTTGCAACACATCACGAAGCTTTCTTATAGCATGGTTACCGTGTATGGTATGAATGCAAAAGTGGGTAACGTGTCTTTTTATGATCCAAATAACGAATACGGATTTACAAAGCCTTATTCAGATCATACCGCAGAATTAATTGACGAAGAAGTTCGTCAAATTATTGCGAAATCATACGAACGCACGAAGCAATTACTAACGGAGCACAAAGTAGCTTTGGAAACTATTGCACAAGAATTACTTAGCAAAGAAGTACTCTTCCAGGCTGATCTAGAAAGATTAATCGGTAAACGTCCTTATGATATTCCAACTGAAGAAGCGACGTCTACGATAGCAATAGCAGCTACCGAGGAAACGCCAACTGACAATACGCCATCTACAGATTCATCTGCCGATGGTAACACTACCACAACTACAGATACCACTCAAAACCCTGCGTAAGCATTATGAAAGCTTCAGGATCTAAAGAAAAAATTCTTACTCGTATTAGAAAGGCACTGGATCAAAAAGTTCCACAACCCTTTTCAAATATCGATAATCAAAGTTCAATTTATACTGCAGCTACCGAAGGTGCGGAAATGACCTTTGCTAAAAACTTTACAGGTCTTGGCGGTCGTTTCATGTATTGCGAAGACACTGCAGAAATGAGTCAAGCAATCTTTGACTTGAGTACTGCCAAAGGATGGAATCAAATTGCTTGTTGGGATGATAATATTATCCGCTTACTGGATCGTAAAGGATTGAATAATATCAGCACCTCACACGATAAGGACCTTATGAAATTGGCTGATGCAGGCATTACTTTGTGTGAAGGACTAGTAGCGCGCACCGGAGGGATTTTATTATCCTCATCTTTGAATTGCGGTCGTGCACTATCAATTTTACCGCCAGTTCATATAGTTGTTGCATTCACGAGTCAGATTGTACCAGACCTTAAGGATGCCTTCCAACTAATGAGAGAACGCTACCCTGCAGGTTTACCTTCTATGATAAATTTTGCTACCGGACCAAGCCGTACTGCCGATATTGAAAAGACCTTAGTAGTCGGAGTACACGGACCGAAAGAAGTGTTCGTTTTCTTAGTAGACGAAGCGCTAGAAGCTTAAAATAACGTAAGTAGTTCGCATAAAAAAAGTCCTCCATGGAGGACTTTTTTATTTATCTGCTCGTGTAACATTTACTCAAGTTTCAATCTTTCCTGCTTAGCCGTTGCAATTGAATCGGCAATACGGTTTTGTATAGCGCGTTGTAACATTTCTTCATCTGAAAGTCCAACCATTTCCATCAAGTTAGTTGCATCCTTCACCAGACTATGAGTTGGATACTTTTTAAGAAAATCAGCAAACAAGCTTTTAGATCTAGCAACGTTCTTTTGAACATCCACAGCGTTCTGATTACTCTGTGCCCAATCAGAATAGGCAAGAGCTTGAAAAAACAAGGCATAAGAGGCCCAACGATCCGATGAATACTGCACACATACTTTATTGAACAATTCTGCAGCCTTTTGATAGTCGCGCTTT
>JAPJNH010000084.1 GCA_026461075.1 Chitinophagales bacterium | reverse complement strand
ATCAAATAAATACCATTACAGCCGCCCAAACCGGTGCGCGTTCAGCAGCTGCATCTCCGTCAAATGCTGTTGCAAAGGGTACTGAAGTTCATTTGAGCGATTTAGAAATTGTTTTAAATCAAAACAGCCCTAACCCATTCGCAGAACAAACGATAATTAGTTATATCATTCCTGATAATGTTAAAGATGCGAATATTGTATTTTATACGCTAGGCGGCACTGTTCTAAAAAACATAAGAATCAACGAACGCGGTCAAGGTCAAATGACAGTCTATGCTGAAAACCTAAGTGCTGGAATGTACACTTACTCGCTTGTTGCAGATGGTAATATCGTTGCGACTAAGAAAATGATTTGTGAGAAAAAATAATAGTAAAAGAAGTGGTGGTGGAGGGATAATTGAATTATTCCCCACCTTAATGCGCGAAAATGTCTTGTGCCATTCTCATGGATTCCATCAAAGCTTCTTTATTTAAGTGGAGGGGCAATTGTTGCGCTTCAAAGTATTGAATCATGTTCTCCGTCGGCATATTGCCCGTAAGTACATCTGCGGCCATCGGACAGCCACCGATACCTTTTAAAGCGCCATCAAAACGACGACAGCCAGCCATATAGGCCGCGGCTACTTTTTCTTCCCAGGTATGCGGAGTCGTATGTAAGTGTGCGCCAATCTCCATCTTCGGAAAGGCAGGTATCAAGGTGCGGAAAAGATAGTCGATATTCTCTGGTGTCGAACAGCCTATCGTATCGGAAAGGGCTACTACCGGGATGTCTAGGCTACTCATTTTATCCACCCATTCTGCGGCTAATTCTGGAGAATAAGCGTCGCCATAGGGATTGCCGAAGCCCATTGAAATATAGACCACTGCTTTTTTATTGTTTTTGATACAAAGCTCTTGTAGCTGCTTAACGGTATCCAAGGACTGTTCCATCGTAGAATTGGTATTACGCAGCTGGAAAGTCGGACTGATACTAAAGGGAAAGCCTACGTATTCGATGCGTTCATATTGACAGGCATTTTCAACGCCGCGGATATTCGCTACGATAGCTAAGAGCTTGGTTTTTTCGGCTTCCGGCAGTTGCGCTAATACTTCAGCAGTATCCGCCAACTGTGGAATCGCCTTTGGGGAGACAAAACTTCCGAAGTCGAGGGTATCGAAACCCACCTTTAATAACTGAGAAAGGTAGGCCACTTTTTGTTCGGTAGGAATGTGTGTATTCCATCCTTGCATCGCGTCGCGCGGACATTCAACGAGTTTAATCATTTTGCAAAGTTAGTACAAAAGGATTGCGTTTGCTTTTGTATTTTAGCAGTCCAATTGTACAGAAATGGAATTTAGAAAGATTAATAAGATTCTGATTGCCAACCGTGGCGAAATCGCTATCCGAGTGATGCGCACGGCGAAAGAGATGGGTATTAAAACAGTCGCTGTCTATTCAACGGCAGACAGAACGGCTTTGCATACGCGCTATGCGGACGAAGCGGTTTGTATCGGAGATCCGCCGAGCAATCAATCGTATTTGCTTGGGGATAAAATCATCGCTGTGGCGAAAGAATTGGGTGCCGATGCGATTCACCCTGGTTATGGCTTCTTGAGTGAGAATGCTGATTTTTCTGCTGCGGTAGAAGCGGCAGGCATGGTATTTATTGGTCCTTCGGCAGAAAGCATCCGACAGATGGGTAGCAAGATTGCGGCGAAAGAGACAGCGAAGAAATATAATATCCCTTTGGTGCCTGGAACAGAGAAGGCGATTCAATCTTTAGACGAGGCTACGAGCATTGCGAACGCGATTGGTTATCCGATTTTGATTAAGGCGAGTGCTGGCGGTGGCGGAAAGGGTATGCGTGTGGTGAACGAGGCAAAAGATTTGCAAGAGCAGATAGAGATGGCGCAGAGCGAGGCGAAGAGTGCTTTCGGCGACGCGAGTGTCTTTATAGAGAAATATATTGCGGCTCCGCGACATATCGAGATCCAGGTGATGGCCGATAAGCATGGCAATGCGGTGTATATGTTTGAAAGAGAGTGTAGTATTCAACGTCGTCATCAGAAATTGGTAGAAGAGGCGCCTTCGGCTTGTTTGACACCAGCAGTGCGTCAGGCGATGGGGGAATGTGCGGTACGTGTGGCTTTGGCTTGTAATTACAGCGGCGCGGGTACGGTAGAATTTTTGGTGGATGAAAAGTTGAACTTTTACTTTTTAGAGATGAATACCCGTTTGCAGGTAGAGCATCCGGTGACGGAGATTATTGTGGGGAAAGATTTGGTGGCGGAGCAGATAAAAGTTGCTCAGAATGAGAAGCTTAGCTACAGTCAGTTAGATCTTCACATGAACGGTCATGCCATTGAGTTGCGTGTTTGTGCGGAGGATCCGATGAATAACTTCTTGCCAGATATTGGGACATTGACTATGTACCGCAAGCCGCAAGGGACGGGGGTACGTGTAGATGATGCGTATGAGGAGGGGATGGCTATTCCTATTTACTATGATCCGATGATTGCGAAGTTGATTGTTCATGCGCCTACGCGTGAGATGGCGATGGATCGTATGATTCGTGCGATTGATGAGTATAAGGTGAATGGTATCCAGACGACCTTGAGCTTTGGGAAGTGGGTGATGCAGCAGGAGGCCTTCCGTAAAGGGGATATTGATACCGGATTTATTGGAAAATACTTTAAGCCTGAGCTGTTGAAGGTAGCTGACGAAGGGGAAGCCTTGGTGGCGGCCTTAGTAGGAGGCTTGAGTTTTGAGAAAGGATTAAGTGGTTCAAAATCAAGTATTAGTAAAGATGTTTCGGTAAAAAATGAAGGAATTGGGAGCCAGGCTTGGGAAAAAAGGAAAGATTTACGTTAAAAAAAATGAAAAAGATTCGTGTGAAAATTTGGAGATGTTGAAAAAGTAGCTTACTTTTGCACTCCATTTGTGAACACTTCGCAAACAAATAATTCGACTTATTTATGCCAGTAAAAATTCGCTTACAGCGCTTCGGAAGAAAAAAACGCCCATTCTATCATGTAGTAGTTGCGGATAGCCGCAGTCCTCGTGATGGTAAGTTTATTGAGAAATTAGGATCTTACAATCCTGTAACTGTTCCTGCAACAATCGACATCAACGTTGATCGTGCAGTAGAGTGGTTAAACAATGGTGCACAGCCTACCGACACTGCTGAGCGTATTTTGTCATACACTGGTGTATTGTACAAGCGTCACTTGTTGCGTGGTGTGACAAAAGGAGTTGTTCCTGCAGATCAAGTAGAAGTGAAATGGAATGCGTTCATGGAAGCGGCTAACGCTAAGTCTGCCATGAAGCGTGATGCTCACCAAGCTAAATTGGCTGAAGCACAACGTGCAGCTAAGACTCCTGTTGCTAAGCCTGCTCCTGTAGCTCCTGCTGTTGAAGAGGTTGCTCCTGAGGCTCCTGCCGCAGACGAAGCTCCTGCAGCTGAATAAAAACTTAAGAATTGATAAAGAAAAGGCGGTGGAATTTCTACCGCCTTTTTCTATTAAAAAAAAACGACGCATCATGGCCGCAAAGAAGATCACTTATATCGAAGTAGGGAAGGTGGGTGGAGCCCACAAGCTAAACGGCGCTTTCTATGTACATCTCAACGAAGGGGTGCTTTACAAAAAGAAAGCCATCACTTCTATTTTGATTGGAAAAGAGGAGCAAGGAGCCTTGCCTTTCTTCGTGAAAGAGTGGCGTGATACCCGTGAGGACGAGGTTTTGGTGGCATTGGAAGAGTTTACCACGCGTGAAATGGCGCGTCAGAAGCAGGGGATGAAAGTTTTTGTGAATAGCGCCTGCGTAGAAATCGATGAGGATGCTTTAGCACCGAAGTGGGTTGGTTATGAGGTGGTGGAAGAAAATGGCTTTGTGCATGGCAAGGTGAGCGACGTGAAAGCTCTACCAGGACAGGATTTGATAGAATTTAACTCGGGTGAAGTGAAGGGCGTTTTGCTGCCGATTCACCCAGATACCGTTCCGGATGTGGACGATAAACTACGTAGAATTACGGTAGTCCTTCCTGAAGGACTCGTAGACCTTTATAGAGAATAGTACGCATCATTTTACACGTTTATACGGATAGTTTGGGGCCTTGCGATGGGCTATGTTTGTATCACAATCGATAACAATCAAAACCAAACCATCATGAAAACATTATCTACCTTTTTAGCTTCTACTTCGAAAGTAGTAACTCCTTTATTAATCGCTGGCATGATGAGTGCTGGTCCGATCGCCGTTGGTCAGAGTATCGACGATGAGTTTGGAACAGGCTCTACTATTTCTAACAATTGGAAAGAAATTGGGAATGTCGAGGGATGGGGTGTTAGTCATTTGAAATTAGCTGATGCGAATACGACTGTTGCAGGTAAATTGGCTTTGAAGCCAAGTACTTCCATGTGGTATAACGATTATATGGCTCCTTTCTATTTTCAGCAAGTAACAGGAGATTTTGTTTTCACTACGCTTGTGACGTTCAGCGGCGCCAACGGTACTTCAGGAATCAATGCGAATTCGCATTATTCTTTAGGTGGCTTGATGTTGCGTATGCCAAAGAGCTTTACTAACGGAGCGAGTGGATGGAGTGCTGGTCATGAAAACTATATCAGCATTATGGCTGGATATGGTGATAATTTTGGTCCTTGTAACCCAGGTGCTGGAACGCATATCATGGTGAACAATACTATGAATGGGGTAAGTAATATGTGTCAGACACTAGGTTCTGGTACTACTTTAGAATTGCGTATTGCACGTATTGGCAATGCGGTTATTTTGATGAGTCGTGTGCCGGGTGGTACTTGGAATGTGATCCATCGTGAGAATCGTGCTGATTTCCCAGCTCAGATGCAGATTGGTTTTGCGTGTATGAGTGATTTGGATAAGGCTTATACTTATAATACTATTTTCGCGAACAGTCATGTTTTAGATGCGAATTTAAGTCCTGACCCTAGTTCGAATTTCATGCAAGGTTTCAATCCTGATTTATTAGCTGCTTTTGATTATGGTAAATTTAATACCGCTACTGTTCCTTCGAATTTGGCAGGTGTTGACTTGGTGAATGTGGCTTCGGATAACGATTTGTTGAGCTTTTTATCGTTCAACGTAACAATGGGATCTACAGGGGGTAATGGTGGTAACGGAGGCGGAAGTGGTTCGACTGGGGTATCTTCAATAAGTAATGCTGCTGCGATGCAGGTGATGCCAAGCTTAGCACATGATATGTTTAAGATTAGTTCAGAGAAAGGATTGTTTGGAACTGTGTATGTGTTGGATGCTTTAGGACGTGTGGTGTATCAAGAGGTGATGCATGGTGAGATGAATGTGAGTGTGGATTGTGCTTCTTGGAACAGCGGTATCTACTTTGTTAAAAACGGTAACGCTACCCAGCGTTTGGTAAAGGAATAGTTTGATTAATTTCGGTTTGGTGAAGCCCTTTCGTAGCAATACGGGAGGGCTTAATTTTTAATTAAGAATTAAAAATTAAAGATTAAGAATTGGGGGTGTCATGTCCTGAAAAAAGTGGACAGTTAATAATGATTATTCACGAAGCATCTGCATAGATTTCTGCAGGTACTTTTAAGTTTAAGGTCCAGTGCGGACGCTTGTTATTATAGTTTTCTACTGCTTGTTCGACAGCCTTTTGGACTGCCTTAACATTAGCAAAGGTAGCATTTAATTTAAACTCTGCTTTCATGATGCCGTTGATACGTTCTGCGACGGCATTTTGGTAGCAGTCTCCTTTATCCGCCATGCTTATTTCGCAGTCTTTATCGGTCAGGTATTTTTTATAATGCGAAGAACAATACTGGCTACCTCTATCGGAGTGATGGATGCTTGGTGTTCCTTGCTTTAATGCCATTTGTATCGCTTTTACACAACCTTCTAGCTCTAGACTATGATTGGCATGATAACCCACTATTTTACGACTGTAGAGGTCGGTAACGAACGATACATAGGCAAAGCCTGTTTTAGTCCGTACATAAGTGATATCACTCACCCATACCTGATTAGCGTACTCGATAGCTAAGCCTTGGATTTTGTTCTGATAGACAGGCATATCATGATCGCTATTTGTCGTAACGGCATATTTACGTTTACGCAAGATGAGGAGCTTTTCACTTCGCAAGAGTTTAAATAAACGATCCCTGCCTAGGCTATAGTCGTGCGCACTCATTTTTAGTAGATGATGCAGCTTTTTACCTCCGATGCGTGGCAAGTCGTAACGGATACGCAATACCTGTTCTAAGGTCTTTTTATCCTGCACTTGCTTTCGTTGGACAAAGGTCGATTGCTTATAAAAACTACTTCGTCCAAAGCCTACTACTCGACAGCTTTTGTAAACTGGGATATCGTGGGATAAGTTGCGGCTTACGATTTGTCTTCTACTTTTTTTTTAGCTTCTTTCTTGTCGATACCATAAATCTCGCAAGTGATATCGAACATATGCTTGTAGGTTATCTTTTCTACAAAGGCGTCTGATAAAGCATTTTTAAGCTTTTTAATCTCTGCTTCTAAGGCTTTTACACGTTCTTTTTCATTAGGAGTTTCCACGCGAGTAGTATTTAAGATGAGGGATGTTTTACCAAATTTACGAATCCATTGGTTAATTGTTGCTCCTCCTTTTATACCATAGCGAAGTTGTACTTCGCGTTTGCTTAAGGTGCTGGTTTCATACTTGTGAACTACCTCGCGTTTGAAGGCTTCACTGTAGCGGACAATTTTTGTTTCTTGCATTTGAAAGGGGTTTATTGTCTACTTTTGTTCTGGACGTCACAAATGCCACCTAGAAGAAGATGCGTTAAAATGGAATTGAGGTGAAGCAATAAAGCGAAATCCCCGCTCACGAAGTGAGCTTGGTTCGCTTGCGGAACCGAAGGAACATTTTAGCATCAGATTCTCAAGTGGCGATTTTTGCTCCACTTTTGGGAAAAGTGGAAAGAATAATAAGAATAATAATGATTAAGAATTGCGGAAAAGGGTCCCTAATTCCCGAAAGTTCGGGAGATGAATGATGCATTAGATTTTGAAGGTTTGATAAAAAAGATAGGCGTAAATTGATAAATTCTTTGTGTGCTGAACGGGTGGTTTTTACTTGCAATTACTTGCAATGGCCAACGCATACTTAATTTGCATGTTGTTAACAATTTGTGTATATTTATGTCTATTTTTTAGGTCAAAACCAATCTAATGAAGATATTTTACAAATTGTTATTTGTCTTTAGTGTATTTCAAATAATAATTGCCTTGCAAGCGAACGTAAATGCGGGCTGTCCAGTTAGTATTACGATGAACGGAGGTAGCGTAGGAAGTACGCGTACCAATCCGTTTTTGGTATGTCGCTATGCTGTCGTGCAGTTGAATGGT
>JAPJNH010000083.1 GCA_026461075.1 Chitinophagales bacterium | reverse complement strand
GACAAACACATTGTTCGCAGCGATGGATTGCACACCTACATTACTTAATACTTGTTCCTTAGAGAATTTAATTTTACCAGTAGCACTTCCTCCGAAGCCCGTGAAAATCACTTTCCAGATGGTGTTATTTCTATCCTGTACAAAGTAGACTGTAGAGTCGGCTAATGTCCAAGCATTGGTATTCATATCAAAGCTCTTCCAATCATATCCTATTGTATTGATAAGATGATTAAAATTGCTCGCGTTATACGACATCGTGGCTGTATCTACCGGATTTACTTTCTGTACTAATACTCCTTCATTCTGGAGTACACCTACCACTTTATAAGGCATTGGCGTAACAGCAAAATATTGTTGGAAAGCTAGATCCCAAGTGTTCTTTTGAGGTTCGCGCACTAAAGCAGAATCGGCAGCAATTGAGTAGTAACCGAAAATCTGATTAGTATAATTCACTTTATTCACCATCGCATCTACTTGATTCGAACCATCTAAATTAGCGTAGCTGAAAAGATAAGTACCTCCTACCAAAGCACGCATCCATAACTTCTTTACAGTACCATTTCCCAATTGCAAGAAGTAAAGTGAATCACCAACTACTGCATGAGTGTTCATATCATAAACACCCCAACCTAAGTCGAATGCATTTGATAAATCGATTCCCTGATTGAAGGCACCTCTACGCCAAGAAGTGTCAGAGTTTAGACATTGATTTATGGGTGTCATCAAACCTGCAGTGTCTGCAGCAGTGATTGAAGCCCAATGCGAAGTATCTTTCAACGCATTGAATAATTTGGTATTATTCTTACCATTTACATAAATAGCCGCTTCAAAACCACTGATTTGAAATGCTAATTCCCAATTGGTATTACTCACCGAAGAAACGGTGCTAGTACCCAAATCATAGAATACTTGATTGCTATAACCAGGGTTAATAATTACAGAATCATTCGCACGCGTTTGCGCGAAGACACTACTGCAAATACCGAATGCAGCGATAACAGAGAGGATTGTTTTTTTCATATAACTACAATTTTTGTTGTTCAAAACTGATGGTACCCTTCGTACCTTTGCTATCATAAAAATCAAGTACACGTACCTTATAGATAATACCATCTGCGCATTGCACGAAATAATATTGATCGGTGCGTATCATGTACTTGTTAGCGTTAAAGTCGTAATACTTCCAGTCGTAGCCAGGGATATCTGCACGAGTAGACATTCCAATTTGTAACGCATACATCGCGTCAGCAATACTGAAATCTTTATAATTTATATTCCCTTTTCCTTTACGTACTTCTTGTCCTTTAACTCCTTTCCAAACATTGAGTATACCACCTACAACCGCGTAATTACGATAAGGCGTATTCCATGGTTCCGATTCAAAAGTCGTGGTATAACGAGTAAAGCAGATATCCCAATCTTTTGATTTTGGTGCAGGATACACGAGGGTTTTACTATCAAACGAATAATACATCAAGGAATAAGAAGTGTCTTTAGGTATGTAGGCGATATTAATTCGCGTACTATCATACCATTGCCATTCAATGGTATAGGCGGAGGTCGTGGCTTGTTTCAAACGAAATTTCACCATTCGTTTTCCTGATGGACTGTAGGCTTTACCTCTATCTAAAAGCATCACTTCACGTGTTGTGAAGTCGGTACCAAATGCCAATGAATCGGTTTGTAATCCGTCTCCGTCAGGCAACCAATGTCTAATATTACTGGTATCTGCCGTAGCGAAACTCGTATCCTGACTATGTTGTAACAACTGAACGCGGGCGCCGTTCAAATAGATCGCATTGAACTTACTTGCAAAGCAGAGGTCAAAACTTCTACTATCAGCACTTACTTTGCGTCCTGTTTTTATATTATAATATTCTTGTACATCATAAGAAGTTCCTAAAGTACTTTGCGCTAAGGTTAAATCACCACTCGTAGGAGGCAATACAATCGCAGTGTCTTTTTTAAGACAAGCGCTTAAGCTACCTAGCAGGAAAAATAAATAAAATAGCTTTCTCATCTATTTTGCCAATTGTAGGTTAGTCGAATAAAAGCGCATCTACCGGTAGCAATGAGTGCAGTACTAGCAGTATTGTGTATCGAAGTTGAATTAGATCCTGTGAGTGTAAGACTTCTTACGTTCATCACATTCTTACAGCCCAACTGAACATTGAACTTACCTCTGTGAAAAGATTTTCCAGCACTTAGATCGAGCCAGTGAAAAGCAGGGCGCACTTGCGCTTCTACTCGATTGTTCACGCTTGAAAAAGAATATTGTTTACCTGTCATTTTGTAGTCTAGTGCAATGAGAATACCCGCTTTTGCAAGACGATAGGTTGTATTATTACTCCACTCCCACTGTGATTGCCATGGTAGCGTAGTTTCATCGATAAGCCTATTTTGAACTTTAGTATAGTTTACACCGAAACGTGTGGTGAAAACAGCAGAAGAAAAATCGAGATTCGCCGCGCCCACAACATTTCGAATTTCTTGCATATTGAAATAAGAATACACCAAAGGATTATTCAAATCTTGCGTTAAAGTAATTGCATTTGTTATCTGCGAAGCAAAGCCACGCATCTCGATACCGATTGCATCCTTCTTCGTAAACTGCCCAGTCCAATTATATTGCAAGGCAATAGTCTTAGCCAACTCGGCTTTCAAATTCGGGTTCCCTACAACATCGTGATTGATGTCTACAAAATATAAATAACGTTCTTTAATGGATGGTGCACGATACGCTTCTGCTAATTGCAGATTAAAATGATGATGCGCATTCACATAATAGTCGATCGTGAAAGCAGGTGAACTAGCGATTCCATAGTCGGTAGCTTGCGTGGCGCGGAACATCGGTGAAAAGCGCCATGTTTTGTTTGCTTGAAAAATGACGGCTGCAAAAATTCCGTTATTAAGATAACGCTTGTCTGCAGCACTCACTCGCTTGCCGCTAGCCGTCTCCGCCAATAATTCATCGCCAATCATCCAACTCCATTTTTGATCAACACTCACACCTGAAAATCTAAACTGAAAAGCACTTTCATGCATGCTAGTAGTATCTTGTAAAGTAGCATCTGCAGCGACTTCCTTAGTAAGTGAAACCATATCCTTGCGGTAAGTAGTTTTGATTCGTTGATACGTATTAGAATAAGCTCGTAACCACAGCTGCCTACGTGGCTTCACACGAAGATCCGCCCAGGCGCTATTTTGCCAACGTGTGGTGTTGTGGTATTCATCAAATGCATAAGCCATATAAGGAGTTATCTGGGTAGCTCCAAGATTATAAATCCAATCATTTAGATAAGTAGAGTTCCATCCTATGCTTCCAATTGTAGAATTGTATTTAATAGACGCTGTAGAAGAATACGTTTCACGTGGCTTCCATAACTGATTTCGACTGCTATCTTGTGGCGACCAGCCATCGAAAAAATTACGTCCAGCACTAAAATCGAAAACCAATTTTCTAGTGCGATGTTGAAAGGAAGCTTGCGTTTGATAATTAGCGGTCGGATCAAAGTAAGTGTTGAAACTTCCACTCCAAGGACTTTTCACGTTATTCCCAGTAATGATATTAATAACACCGCCAATTGCGTCAGCACCATATAGAATACTCATAGGCCCTTTCACAATTTCAATCCGCTCGACATTTTGTAATGGCAACTGATTCATATCCAGGAAGCCATTCATCCTTCCTAAAACAGGAACTCCGTCAATTAAAACTTTTACATACTGACCACCCAATCCATTAATACTTAAGTTGGCGCCGAGCGTTGGATCTTGCGATACCTGCAATCCGTTGACACGACTTAGCAATTGTCCCATATCTGCGGAGGACGAACGTTGAATCTGTGCTTTACTAAGAATTTGTGGCATAGTGATATCCACTTTTGACAAACTGCTGATTCGTGCGGTAACGGAGACGGATCCTAGCTCCTGTCCGTATAATTTCAACTTCGGAGCATTGCTATCTACAACTATTGAATCCACTATGGAGCGAAATCCACTTTTGGTAGAAAAAGCATTATCCTGGGCCTGTACAGACCCAAGACATGCAAATGCTAAAACAAGAAGAATTAAATTCATTACGCTGCAAAGGAAAGCTGAAATAAAAAGAGCGAATTATGAAAAAAGAAATTGCGCATATCGTTTTGGGAAAAAGTAAGTGGTGAATTGTCATATGTTTAAGAAAACAGGAAATCATTCATTATCTTGTTATACAAATCGCATAGCTATGAAACGCATTAGATTCGGAGTGGTATTTCTTCTCCTTTTTTCTTGTATCCTTCCTGTAAAAGCAATCAACTATATAAACAATCCAAGTGATTTTGTAAATCCGTTTATCGGAACAGGCGGTCATGGACATACTTTTCCTGGTGCCTGCGCTCCGTTCGGGATGGTTCAACTTTCGCCAGATACACGTATCGATGGATCGTGGGATGGTTGTGGTGGTTATCATTATGATGACAAGGTGATTTATGGATTCAGTCATACCCACCTTTCTGGCACAGGCTGCAGCGATTATGGCGACATCGCATTCTTGCCTTATTTAAAAACGGACTTTGAAAAGTTGGGAAGCAAGGCGAAAGCAAGCTTGGTATTGAATCATCAAAGAGAGGAAGCAAAAGCAGGCTATTATAAAATCGGCTTCGACAATTTAGCTTGTACCGTTGAATTAACAGCGAGTCAACGTGCAGGTATGCAACAGTATACCTTCGATAAAGAAGAAGATATCGTGATTTTACTTTTGTTAGATCATAGAGATGTACAATTAGAGGCGGCTATCAATGAAGACAGTAAAACGCATATCTATGGAATGCGCCGTTCAAAAGCATGGGCTGAAGATCAACATATTTACTTCGACACTAAATTCTCTATCCCATTTGATAAAGTAGAATACAGAAAAAATAGTACTGGTACTACGCTTGGTGTTTTCCATTTTCACGTAACTAAGGGACAACGAATTTTAATTAGCACAGGAATATCTACCGTAGATGAAAAAGGAGCCTTACAAAATAGAGAGTCGGAAATGCCCGAATATAAAGACTTTAAAAGCATTTATACATCTACAAAAGCGGCTTGGGACAAACAGTTAATGAAACTACAAGTAGAAGCCAATAAATTTAAAGGGACGAACACAGATGATATCAATCAAGTAATTACTTTTTATACAGCCTTATATCACGCCTGCGTTCATCCTTCCTTAGCGAGCGATGTTGACAATCGTTATCGCGGGAGAGACAATAAAGTTCACAGTACCGAAGGTAAATTTGATTACTATAGTGTATTCTCTTTGTGGGATACTTATAGAGGCTTGCATCCACTCTTAAGTATTATCGATCAAAAACGTACGAACGATTTTATCAATACCTTTTTGTGTCAGTATCAACAAGGCGGCTTATTACCTGTGTGGGAATTGGCTAGTAATGAAACGAACTGTATGATAGGTTATCATTGTGTTCCTGTTATCTGGGATGCGGTAAATAAAGGGATTCACGACTTCGACATGAAGCTTGCTTTAGAGGCAATGTTAGCAAGTGCGAACCAAAATCAAAAGGGATTAGCGGAGTATCGTGTGGATGGATTTGTGCATGCTGAAACCGAGCATGAGAGTGTTTCTAAAACGATGGAATACGGGTATGATGATTGGTGCATTGCCCGCATGGCAGAAAAGTTAGGCGACAAAGCCACTGCAGAGAAAATGTATATGCGTTCCTTAGGTTGGAAGAATTTACATGACACCTTAACAGGATTCGTAAGAGCGCGTCGCAATGGTGGTTTTATAGAACCTTTTGTACCGGCGCAAGTAGATCAGAACTATACAGAAGCAAATGCTTGGCAGTATTGCTTTGCGCAAGCGCGTTTTTTATCTAGCACATATGGCACCAACAATCAAAAATTATTAGAAGATTTATTTGTTGCAAACAGCGTCTTAGAAGGTCGTCAACAAGCGGATATCACAGGATTGATCGGTCAATACGCGCAAGGTAACGAGCCATCGCATCACATGATTTATTTGTTGGAAAACGACCGACTCCGTAATCAATATTTGAGTGAGGTGATGAATAATTTCTATCAAAATAAACCGGATGGTTTGATTGGTAATGAAGATTGCGGACAGATGTCGGCATGGTTTGTTCTGTCTGCAATGGGCTTCTATCCTACCATTCCAGGCGATGATATGGACGCGGCCTATCGTATCGGAGTTCCATTATTCAAGCATGTAATGATTCATTTCGAAAACAATCGTTCTATTACTTTTACAAATGATGTCGCAGATAAAGAAGGGGCCTATGATTTAGAAGGAACTGCTTTCCCTGGTTATCTTAGTCATGTTACATTAATGAGTGCGCCAGAATTACATTGGACAAAAAAGCCATTCGGTACTACCAAGCTTCAATTCAATAGTTATAGAAATAATTTATTTAGAAGCTGCATAGAAACGTATTGTGTAGCACCTGTTATTCGTGCCGACAGAATTTCGTTTAGCGGTAAGTTGAAAGTTCGTGTGACACCTTATCCGAACCTTACGAAGAACGAAACTTATACCAGTATTTCATTCACGAATCCTGACAAGCCCAATGCTGCAAATGCTTATACAATAATTAGTGATACAAGTACCTTAATGAGCATATCTGAGAGTTGTGGCGTTGAGGCTTATACAAAAGTTGAGATAACTAGTTATGAAAATGGGTATAATGGAGATCAAAAGCATTCGATGCTGGATTATATTAGTTCTACTACAGTTGCCGCAAAATATGTAGCCTTACCGGCTGGTAGAAGTATTAAAAATTTAAGTCAGTACGACAATCAATACACTGCTGGTGGTCCGGAGGGTATGATAGATTTATTACGCGGACAGAAAGATTGGCGGATTGGTGGCTGGCAAGGTTATCATGGAAAGGACTTCATTGCGTTGGTGGATTTAGGCAGTGTACAGAAAGTGAAGCGACTTGGATTGGGCTGCATTCAAGAACCGAAGCCATGGATTATGATGCCAAAGGAGATTGTATTTGAGGTGAGTGCAGACGGTATTAATTATCATGCACTGAAAACAATTACGCCAAAAGAAGATGCGCATGCAGAAGAAGCAGTTGTAAAAGATTTATTTACCGACTGTCAAGAAGAAATCCGTTATATCCGCGTGAAAGCAGTACGCTATGGCGCTTTGCCGGAGTGGCATATTAGTGCCGGAGAAGAAAGCTGGTTATTTGTAGATGAAATTTTAATCGAGCAATAGAGATGTTAGTATTTAATCCGCCTTC
>JAPJNH010000082.1 GCA_026461075.1 Chitinophagales bacterium | reverse complement strand
GCTGCTAAGAAAGCTGCTCCTAAAAAAGCTGCTAAGAAGTAATTCTTCTGAGCTAAAATTTAAAAAAAGGCATCGTGTTCTCACGATGTCTTTTTTTTGTCCCTATATTTGCCATTCAATTAAATTACAACAGACAACAGATTATGGAATTAAGCGGAAAAATTATCCAGTTATTGCCATTGGCTACTGGTACAGGAAAAACAGGAACTGCATGGAAAAAACAAGATTATGTGATGGAGGTTCCAGGCAAATACCCTAAGAAAGTATGTTTCAACCTTTGGGGTGAAAAAATTGATCAGTTCAATGTACAATTGAACGACGAAGTAAAAGTATCACTAGACGTGGAAAGCCGCGAATATAACGGACGTTGGTACACAGAAGTGCGCGCTTGGAAAGTTGAAAAAGCGGGTGCTTATTCGCCTGCACCTGGATATGGTGATGCCCCTGCTGCTAACTATACCGATGCACCGACCAATAATGACATTATCGACAATTCAGGTGTAGATGATGATATGCCATTCTAAGGCATAGCTTCGATTGGATTTAGTAACTTTGATATCTATTATCTTTGGGTATACTATGTCTGATCAAACAAAACAATACATAAAGTACTTCTGGTACTCTATTTTAGGCGCATTCGGGTTCTTCATCCTCCTATTAATACTAATTGATTTCGGTGTTTTTGGGCGTATGCCTGACTGGGAAGAATTGGAAAACCCGCGTGCAGCCCTTGCTTCAGAGGTTATCTCTGAAGATGGTGCTATCCTCGGTCGTTATTACCTTGAAGAAAATCGCACCAACGCCTCCCTCAACGAATTACATCCCGTAGTAGTCAATGCTCTCATTGCTACCGAAGACGTGCGCTTCGACCAACACAGCGGTATCGATATGCGCGGCCTAATGCGCGCCGTATTCAGCTTCGGTAAAGATGGTGGCGCCTCTACCCTCACCCAACAGCTCGCGAAAAATCTCTTCAAACGTAGTAAGCATAAGTGGTTGCTGCCTTTCGACAAACTAAAAGAATGGATCATCGCCGTTAAGCTAGAACGTAAGTATACCAAGACAGAAATCCTCAACCTCTATCTCAATATCGTATCCTTTAGCGACAACGCCTACGGGATCAAAACTGCAGCACAGACCTTCTTTAGCAAACCTGTCGACTCCCTCAAAGTAGAAGAAGCAGCCGTATTAATCGGTATGCTAAAAAGCCCTTCCCTCTACAACCCGCGTACCCACCCCGATAAGGCGAAGTTCCGTCGCAATACCGTTTTGCAACAAATGGTGAAATACAATTACCTATCGCAAGCGGATTATGAAAAACTAAAAGATGGAGAAGTAAAACTCACCTACAACCGCGCAACCCATAACGAAGGGCTCGCACCATATTTCCGCGAATTCTTGCGCATGGACATCCAAAAATGGATCAAAGAAAATCCAAAACCAGATGGCTCCAACTACGATATTTATAAAGATGGCTTGAAAATCTACACCACTATCAATAGCAAAATGCAACGCTATGCAGAAGAAGGTGCTATGAAACACTTACGTGAACATCAAAAGAAAATGTTCGCACAATATAAAGGCAAAGACCCTTACAAAGACCATCCCAACGAATTCAAACTCGCGTTACGTGGTACCGACCGCTATAAAATGTTGAAAGAAAGTGGCCTATCCGAAGCAGCAATCAATGCGGAGATGAAACGTAAAATCAAGATGAAAGTATTCTCTTGGGAAGGCGAACGTGATACGATTATGAGCCCATGGGATTCTATTATCTATCACCGTACCTTCTTACAGTGCGGCTTCCTAGTAATGGACCCTACCAACGGGCATATCAAAGCATGGGTTGGTGGTATCAACCACAAATACTTTAAACTCGACCACGTCAACATCAATACCAAACGTCAGATCGGGTCGACCTTCAAACCATTAGTCTATACCGTAGCGATTGACAATGGCTATTCGCCCTGTATGCCTGTGCCTAACCAGCCCGTAGTATTTAGCGCATACAATAATTGGACGCCTAAAAACTCCGATGGAAAATATGGCGGCACCCAAACCTTGATGGTTGGATTAGCACGTTCTACTAACTGTATCACTGCGTATTTGATGAAACAGATTGGTCCACGACCGGTCATCGATTTAGCACGTAAAATGGGCATCACTTCACCGATAGATCCATACCCAGCCATATGTCTTGGAACACCGGATATATCGGTATTTGAGATGGTTGGCGCCTATAGTACTTTCGCAAATGGAGGTATCTGCGCTCGTCCGAGTTATATCACGAGAATTGAAGATAAATATGGTAATGTCATCAAAGAATTTGTGGATCAACAAACAGAAGTGATCTCCGACCAAACCGCTTATGTCATGAACCAGATGATGCAAGGGGTGGTGAAACATGGTACGGCGATGCGTGTCAGAAGTTATGGCTTAGATATGGAAATTGCGGGTAAAACAGGAACCACACAAGGTAATACCGATGGCTGGTTTATCGGTATGGTGCCGCAGTTGGTGGCTGGAACATGGGTAGGTTGTGATGATCCGTTTATCCACTTCTTTAATATGGCGTACGGGCAAGGGGCAGCGGCCGCATTACCGATCTGGGGTAATTTCTTCCAGAAAGCTTTTGCAGATAAATCCCTCAAACTGAATCGCAATGCGAGCTTCCCGATGCCGGATGAATTAACGATTGAAATGGACTGTGGCAATTATAAGGGAGGTACGACACGACCGACGGAGACGGAGGGCGTGAAAGGCGGCACACGTAACGGAGGCGGTAATAGCGGTGATGACTATAAAGGAGATGAATTCTAATGCAAGCAATACTGATTACAATTGGAGATGAGTTGTTGATTGGTCAGACGATCGATACCAATTCAGCGTGGATGGGACAACAGCTAAATGCCCTTGGCGTATGGGTGAAAGAACGCATCGCGATTGGTGATCAAGCTTCTTTCATTACTGAAACCTTAGATGCGAAATGGGCAGAGGCCGATCTGTTTTTATTGACAGGCGGTTTAGGTCCGACGAAAGACGATCTTACTAAAAAGACCTTAGCAGATTATTTTGGCGGGGAATTAGTAGTGGACGAGCAGGTATTGAAACATGTCACTGATTTCTTTGTAAAGCGTGGCAGACCGATGTTAGAGCGCAATAGCGAACAGGCTTTGGTGCCGAATAATTGCCGTGTTTTATTTAATGCGCAGGGTACGGCGCCGGGGATGTTGTGGGAGAAAGATGGGAAGATGATCGTATCGATGCCAGGTGTACCTTTTGAGATGAAGCATCTGATGGAAACGCATGTCTTACCCCAGATAGCGGCGCTTTCAGATACGCAGGTGATGCACCGTACTTTGGTAACGGCAGGTATTGGAGAATCGTTTTTAGCAGAACTGATTCATGATTGGGAGGAAGCATTGCCAAGCAATATCAAATTAGCGTATTTGCCTTCTTTGGGCATGGTAAAGTTACGTCTCACGATACGAGGCAAACGCAACGAAGAGCTTCAAACACCTTTAGAAAGGGAATTTGAACAATTGCAATTTTTAGTGAAGGCGCATTTGATGTGTGTAGGCGATTATAGTCCGGAGCAGGCTTTAGCAAACGTATTATTAGAGAAAAATGCGACTGTCGCTTTTGCGGAAAGCTGTACCGGAGGCTTGATACAATCTAAGATGATTAGTATTGCCGGCAGTTCGACTTATGTAAGAGGAGGTGTGGTGGCTTACCATAATGATTTGAAGCAGTCGATGCTAGGAGTAAAAGAAAGCACATTAATCGAGGCTGGTGCGGTGAGTGAGGCGTGTGTGCGCGAGATGTGTTTAGGCGTTATGGAGCGTTTAAATAGCGATTACGGCATCTCTGTAAGCGGTGTTGCAGGACCAACAGG
>JAPJNH010000081.1 GCA_026461075.1 Chitinophagales bacterium | reverse complement strand
TTAAAGATTAAGAATTGAAAATTGATATTCAGACAATTCTTCATTTCTAATTCTTAATTCTTAATTCAATTTATCGATTCCTATTATCCACCAAGATAATTTCTACGCGGCGGTTGCGGGCGCGGCCTTGGTCGTTGGTATTGTCGCCGAGAGGACGTTCGAAATTGAAGCCAGCGATACGGAAGTTTTTCTGCAAAGCACCTTGTGCGATCATTAGGTTCATCACGGCTTGCGAGCGATGTTCAGACAGCTTTTGATTATATTCTTTATTGCCTTGATTATCGGTATAGCCGTAGAGTTCGATCGTGTAGAACGGGTTACGTTTGATATATTGTGCTAGCTCGGTAAGACGTGTACGGGAAGTATCCGGTACCACATAAGAATCTGATTCGAAGTTGACATTGGTAATTTGGAAGCTTGCGGCTTCGGCTTCGTCCATGGAGTCTTTACGTTCCTCTTGTGAGAGCACCTTCGGCTTCGGTGGCCATCCGCCGTACATCAAACTATCGAAATTTATTTTTGCGTGTAGGTCGGCGTACTCTTTAAAGCGAGGCATTTTAGTATCCTTATTTGAAGAGAAAGTGCCGGCAGAAAGGAATACACCGCTATCATAGCTATTATCACCGATATCACCGATCGCGATTTTGATATGATACACTTGATAAGGCTGCACATAACACCAAGCGGTGAGCACCTTTGTAAAGCCGTCGTATTGGAGGTTCTGCCATAAAGCAGGATTGATTTTTTTCTGCTTGCGCACATTGATTTTAAAATTCAACTGCACTTCAGAAACTTCCTTTTTCTGACCCGACTTAGTAGTCATGGTCTTCAAAACCTTTATGGGCTTTGCATTAGTAAAAAAGTCATTATCGACAAAGACCTGCTTGTTCAACTTATAATTGATAGAGTTGATTGTCACGGGTGTAACAGAGAGTGGCAGGGTTGCGAGATTTTTATTATTGTACTTCGGTCCTTTGAGGAAGAAACCGAAGACATCATTATAACGCGAATCCACATATTCAGGGTATTCTTCGCTACCGAAGCAGTATTCGAAAGAAACCTTATTATCGAAGGGTACAAAATCGAATTCCAATACAGCCACATCGTAAGATAGGTTATGTGCTACGCGATTTAAATCTTTATCTCCTTTATATCTTTTTAAAGTGGCGGGATTGCTAAAAGCGGTGGTCATGTAGGGATAATCATTCGGACCAATGGCATCGAATACATTCCCAGTGGAGAGAAGGATTCCTTCTTTTAATTCTAGGGGCAATCCTGCATCTGCTTGATAACGTGCAATGGCAAGTGGATGTCCGGTATAGGTTACTTTGCCTACATACATTCCTTGTCCGACTAAAAGCTTTTTTACGAGTTCTACCGGACTCATCGAAGTATCGATATGTAAGAGTAAGGGAGCGGAAGGACTAGCCGTGCGAGGGTTATTCGCATGGTTGGTTTGCGCCTTCGTGAGAGAGCTGAAAAACAGTAATAAGAAAAGTATGTAACGGAGACGCATTATTCTAGTATACGTCAAAGGTCGGGGAAAAATGTCAATGCAAGGCAAAAGAGAATGAACACCGAAACGTGCAATTGTATACAGCTTCTACTACTCTCTCTCTGGCGTTTCTTCTACTGAATCCTTGTCGGCTGCTTTTACTTTAAACTTCGTTTTCAAAAGCACTTTCGCATCCTTTCCCGTTCCTGTAGTCATGGTTAACTCATAGGTCCCTTCCGTAAGGAATGATTCAAGCAAACGATCCTTTAGATACGAATTGATATTATTCGACACGTTATAGTCCCATTTATTATAACCATCCTTGCAATTCAACAAAGACTCATACACTAGCACAGGTTTTTTAGCGAGCATTTCAATACGCACATTCACCTGATTGCTATTCGCTCCGTTAGGCACTGCAAAAGCAAATGAAAGGTTCGGTTTTGGCACACGCTCGTTCCAAGATTTTTGTTGTCCCCAAAGGCTATTGTACTCGATAGAATCAGTGGTATGCAACCAAACGAAATTATGCTGTTGGTTGGCAGTGACCATTTTCTCTAGCTGTTTAATATCTAGTTTATACAAAGAGCGTCCGTGGGTGCCGACAATCATCTCCCCTTCTCTTTCCTGAATAGCCATATCATGCACTGCGACACGTGGCATGCTAGAGATAGGCGTATAGTCTAAGTCTGCTAGGTTGACATATAGTCCATTATCACTAGCGACATAAATCATTCCTTCATTCTTAGTATCCTCTTTTACTTTATTCAACGATTCCATCGGAAGATTTCCTGCAATGCTTTTGAAGGTATTTCCATAATCATCAGATTGAAATAAATACGGCGTAAAATCATCAAACTGGAAACCACTTAAAGCTACATATACACGAGCAGGATTGAATTTGCTGGCGGTGACACACATCACTCTTAGATTATTTGCAGCTGGGATGTTTGCGCGAATATCTTGCATTTGAAAACCGCCATCTTTGGATACCCACAGATTTCCATCATCGGTTCCAACATATAACACTCCATATTGGATAGGCGACTCCGACATCGTACAAATCGTTCCGTAAGGGACATCGCCGACTCTTTTACCTTTCGTCAAATCCTTCGTAAGCACTTTCATTTCCTTACCTTGCTGCAAAGAGATATGCAGACGATTAGTTCCCATATACAAAATATCTTTATTGTATTTAGAAAGCAGAATTGGGGTCTGCCAACAGAAACGTAAAGGCTCCTCACCCATTTCAATACTCGGATGAATATGATTTTCGTAGTTCGGATTAGTTGTATTCAATTTAAAATAATGACCGAATTGATAACCTGTATAAACGGTTTGATTATCGCGCGTATCTACTTGCACTTGCATGCCATCGCCACCTAATAAGCGTTTGTAAGGATAATGACCTTCTTCATGCCAGGCAACACTTTCGTTGGCACGACTTGGTCCGACCCATACGCCGTTATCTTGCAAACCACCATACACCCGATAGGGCTTCGCATCATCGACAGCGACCGTATAGAATTGTCCTACCGAAGGCGTATTGCATTTTATCCAATGGGCACCTGCATCATAAGAGATATTTAAACCTCCATCATTTCCATTAATCAGATGTTTGTCGTTATTAGGATCAATCCATAGAACGTGATGATCCGCATGCTGATTATCTCCGTTGATATCCGCGAATTGGCGTCCTTGATCTTTCGATTGAATAAGTGTAACACCTAACACATAGACCATGCTATCATTTTTAGGCGAGGTATAGACTTTACCAAAATAGTAACCATAGGTATTGAAAACGCCATCCAAATATTGTTCATTCATTTTATGCCAATGCCTACCTCCGTCTTCGCTACGATAGACTTCTGCGCCAATAACAGGGGTATCATACAAATCATTATCAGCATCACTTACATAATTAGCGACTACTGCTGGCGTCCAAATTCCTTGCTCGATTTTAGTACGAATGAAACGATAGCTATATTGCTTAGGGACTTCGTTATCGTTTAAGAACGTAAGTATTTTTGCAGAATCATATTTTAGAAATTCTTCACGGGTCATTTTACGTAATTCGCTTGCTTTCAACTTTGGATTAGCTGAAGCTTTAGGCGTTTGATACGCTTGATTATCTAATACGGCGTACCAAATATTCGGCTTCGACAAACAAACACTCAAGCCCATACGTCCGACTAGATCGCCTTTTGGAAGGCCGTTGTCAGCTTGTTTGGTCCAGGTACGTCCTTCGTCATTTGATTCATAAATGGCACTTGCTTTACCACTCTCTACAAAATTCCAAGGATAACGTTCGCGATGCCAAGCCGTCGCTAAATAGCGTTTGGCTTGACTAGGATCTTGATGTATTTCCATCACCCCTGTCAATGAATCGATGAAGAGCGTTTGCTTCCAGCTTCCATTTTCATAACGAAAAATTCCGCGCTCTGCATTGGGTGTGTATAGATGTCCCATAGAAGCGACGAGCAAGCTAGGACTTTCTGCAGGAAGCACTTTTACTGTCCCGATATGATGTGCATCCCGCAAGCCGATATTGCTCCAGCTCTTTCCCCAATCACTAGAAAAATAAATACCTGTACCTGCATAAGAGCTACGACTCGAATTGTTCTCGCCCGTACCGACATAAATATAACGATGTGCCCAATCTACATCGATATCACCGATAGTGATTGATGCTTGATGATCGAATAAAGGCGTAAAGCTTTGACCATTATTATTCGAATAGAACAAGCCTCCAGAGGCGTAAGCAACGAGAAATTCGGTTGAATTCGTTGGATTAACAGCGATGTCTACAATACGACCGCCCATAACGGAGGGACCGATATTTTCAACTGGAAAATCACTGAGTCGTGTATAATTTGTTTTTAGCAATTCTTCTTGTAATTGCTGATAGCGTTGCTCTTGCGCCCAAACAGTGCTTGCTGAAAACAAAAGGAAGCCGAGAATGAATTGTGTATAGCGAATATTCATAATTATTCAGTTATAATTAAGTTGGTAAAGTTAAAGCTATCTCCGTCAAATAAGCCTTTATCCGATAATTTAAGATGCGGGATTACTAGCAAAGCCATAAAGGATAAGGTCATGAAAGGTGCATCTAATTTGGAACCCAATTCTTTCGCTAGTAAATCAAGCTTTGCATATTGTGTGGCCACTATTTCAGCAGGCTCGGTGCTCATCAAACCTGCGAGTGGAAGCGGCAAAGCATATACGTCGCCATTAGATACAACATTGACGCCACCTTGCGATTCCATGAGTTGATTAATTGAAGCGAGAATAGATGCGTCATCTACACCAACAACGATGATATTATGAGAATCGTGCGCAACGGTACTACCGATAGCTCCTGCTTGTAAGCCGAAGTTTTTGATATAGGCGATTGCTGCTTTACTATGGCTATAACGATTGATACAAACCATTTTCAAGACATCTTGCGAAGGGTCGCTTTGTACTATGCCGTTTATAACCGGCAAGGTGCTAATGATGGAATTCGTGATGAGCTGACCATTTAAGGCTTCGATACATTTGACTTGGACGCTTGAATTTTCTGACGACGTTTGCACCTGTATTTCAGCAATAGCTACTGGGCGGTAGGCGAAGGCGTTGATTGGTGTTTCAGAGATATAATTCAAAGTAGATTTTCCTTCCTTCGCCAATAGTTCACCAGCTTTATAGGTAGCTAAACATTCCATTGTTTCGAAATCTTTGATTAGGATAAAGTCAGCGTTCTCTCCGACACGTGCTTGTCCGATGGGTAGCTTATAATGATGGATAGCGTTGATGCTAGCAGCTCGTAGGACGGCGAATAAATTCTTCTTTGCTTCCAATGCTCTTTTCACCAAGAGGTTGACATGACCGACCACTAAAGAATCGGGGTGTTTGTCATCACTACAGAACATTAATTTATCCTGATAGGCGGGATTATCGAAGAGTGGCAAAAGGGCGTCTAAGTTTTTAGCAGCGCTACCTTCTCTTATGAGGATCTTCATACCTAACGCGAGCTTTTCTTCTGCTTCCGCGAGGGTAAAACATTCATGGTCGGTAGAGATACCAGCGTCGACATATTTTTTCAATGCATCGCCTGAAAGTCCGGGTGCATGGCCATCGACGGGTTTATTGTAATGATGGGCTAATTTGATTTTAGCTAAAACTTCTTGATCGTCATAGACTACGCCGGGGAAGTTCATCATCTCAGTGAGATAATAGATATCGTCGCGTTGTAGCAATTGCTCTACTGCATCGGGATCGAGGTGAGCGCCAGCGGTTTCGAAGTTCGTTGCCGGGACGCAGCTCGGTGCTCCGAACGCAATTAGCATTGGGGTTTTAGCTGCATTCTCCAACATATACTCCACGCCTTTCACCCCTAAAACATTCGCAATTTCATGCGGATCACTGACAGTAGCTAAGGTGCCGTGCGTGACGGCGATACGTGCAAATTCAGCAGGAAGTAGCATCGAGCTTTCGATGTGCACATGCGCATCAACAAAGCCAGGCATGAGCAAAGGTGCGTCAGAGGGCACCTCTGCCTTATTTATGCCTATAATCTTTCCATTGTTCACTTCAACAATGGCAGGAAAAATTTCATTTTTTTCAAGATCGATATAACGAACCGCGAGGGAGAATGAATGCATTACGCAATTTAATCAATTCCCTTAAGAGAGCGAAGGCGAAACTTATTTAATATGCTCCATAATCGTCGCTTCGTCAGTCAAACCGATGTTCGACCAAACCATTTCTCCGTTATGGTAAATCTCGACGTAAGGAATGCTGCTCACTTGCTTTGCATTCGCCAAATCACTATTCTCATCTACGTCAATCTCAATCAATTTAATTTTAGCAGCGTTCTTTTGCGCAATCGCTTCTAGGATGGGCTTCAGTTTTTTACATGGTCCACACCAAGTTGCGTTGAAGTCGATAATCACATATTCCTTTCCAGCTCCTTTGATAGCGGCGTTGAAATCAGAGATAGACATCCCTTTCTTCGGAGCGGCATAACCTGGCATAACCTGTGCTTTGTTCGCATTGCGCCACGCTAACATACCTCCTTCCAAATTATAAACGGTGCTGAATCCCCACGACTGCATATCCTCTAAGGCATGTCCGCTTCTACCGCCTGAAAGGCAATAAATAAATACAGGACGTGTTTTATCAAGAGCTTCAATTTTCTTTTGGAAATCGTCTGCACTATAATCGATATTGATGGCACCAGGAATGATTCCTCCCGCCACTTCTCCCGGGGTACGCACATCGACAATCTGCGCATCTGGTGTTTGTTTTAACAAAGCCTCATAAGCGTCTACGCTAATAGTCTTTGCAATACCTTTGGCTGCTTTATCACCTGCATTCGCGCAAGACAATAATCCGAAGACCGCTGTAAAAAGAAAAGCCGAAGCAATGAGAATAGGTTTCATTTTTTGGATATTTTTACAAAAGTATAAAATGATTCACGAATCATCTGTTACTTAGGTGACAAATGATTAAACAGATTTATAAATGAAAACTTGGGGCTTCTATCTTCTTCTAGTACTTTTTCCAATTCTTTGGCTAGCCTGTAACAATGACAGCGACGACGCGACTGCTGAAAATACGCCAAGCCTCAACATTGTATCGCAAGACAGCTCTTATCTTGTAAACCTTACTAATTTCGAAATAGACAAAAGCAAAGCCTGCGAATGGACTATCGACGGAATCCCGGTAAGCATTCAAAAAATCAATGACACGCAATACAAATTTGCAAGCAGTTTAGTAAAGGCTGGGAAACATAACCTAACCTTGTTTCATAACGAGCAGCGTATTTCAGGAAGCATTTATAAAATCATTTCACTCCACTATAAAGTAGTTAAAACAGTACCGCATAGAAGTGATCTTTTTACAGAAGGTTTTTTCTTCGACGCGGAAGATAATTTATGGGAATCAAGTGGTTTAGATGGCAAGTCGAAAATCTTCAAAATGCGTTGGAATGGGAGTCGTTGGCAAATCTTGGATTCTCTAAACGAAGCGCCTGAAGAGTTTGGAGAAGGTATTAGCCTCTTGAATGGCGAGCTCGTTCATTTGTATTGGAAAAATCAATATCTAAAAACCTTCAGCTTAAACCCCTTAAAAAATACTAATACTATTCCATTCGAAGGTGAAGGATGGGGCTTGTGTAGCGCAGGAAGCGATGCATTATGGGTATCAAATGGTTCTTCGCAGTTGAAGAAAATACAACTCAAAGGGAATCAGCTGCTCACATTAAAAACCATCAATGTTAGCAATGATATTGGTCCGATAACTAACTTGAACGAATTAGAAGAAATGGATGAAAAGTTCGTCTGGGCCAATGTGTGGCAGTCGGATCATATTGTGCTAATTGACCAGGAAAATGGGACTGTGCTAGGTGATTTAGACCTCTCCACGCTAGGACAACAAGAAAGAAGTAGCAGTTTTAATGCAGAAGTATTAAATGGAATTGCCTATCATAAAAAAGATAATACACTTTGGATAACAGGAAAATATTGGAAAAATATTTATATTTTAGAATTAACAAATTTACCTTAATTAAAGCCTCATGTTATATCCTGAATTTTTAAAGAAAGGAGACACTATCGCAGTGATAAGTCCTTGTAAGCATGTGAGTGAAGAAGAAGTGGCTCCGAACTTGGAAGCCTTAAAAAATTGGGGATACGAGGTAGTACTAGGCGAAAATGTTTTTTCAAAAAGTGGCTTTTTTGCAGGAACGGACAAGCAGCGTGCAGCCGACCTGCAGTGGGCTATTGACCATCCCTATGCGAAGGCTATATTAATGACAAGAGGTGGTTATGGTTTAATCCGAATCATTGATCAAGTAAACTTTACATCCTTTGCAGAAAAAGCAAAATGGCTTATTGGATATAGCGACGCGACTGTCATTCAAAATCATTTGTTTCAAAAAAACATCGCGAGCATGCATGCGCCCATGTTAATGGGCTTGACGACTATTGCCGAACCGGCGCGAATACATTGGCAAGATTTGATAAAAGGAAATGCACAGAGCATCGCATTTATAGCTGGTGAGCAAAGTAATTTTAAAGATTTACGTATCGAAGGACGAATGATTGGGGGTAATTTATCCCTCTTGTATGCACTTCAAGGCAGCCATAGCTTCCCTTATTTGAAGGATTGTATTTTGTTTATTGAAGAGATTGATGAATACCGTTATCATGTGGATCGTATGTTGATGAGCTTGAGTAGAAGCGGTGCATTGAAAGGATTAAAAGCAGTTGTGGTAGGCTATTTAACAGATGTCAAAGAAAGCACAAAGGAATATGGTATCACGAGTGAAGCGATGATCCTTGAACGTTTTGAAGCATTCGACATCCCTGTTATTTTTGGCTTCCCTGCTGGTCATGAAGCAGATCATAGAGGCTTCGTGCAAGGTGCTATGACTAAAATTGAAATGCAAGATTTCAAGGCATTAGTCACGCAAGACTGGGTTTAGTCAGTTCTTGATTTTCATCAAGGCCAATCCCATTATTTAGTCTTTACCTTTGTAGTATGAAACAGAAAAGTATTAAACACATCATAGCTCCTCGTCCCCCACATTTTGTCGGAGACGGATTTCGCGTACATAATTTCATCCCAAGCATGCCGAGTTTATCGATGCAAGAGATGAGTCCTTTTATCATGCTCGACTATGGTGCGAAACACCATTTCCCGCCGAGTGATCAACCACGTGGGGTCGATGTGCATCCGCATCGCGGCTTCGAAACGGTAACAATCGCTTATAAAGGTAGAGTGGCTCACCACGATAGTGCCGGTAATAGTGGTGTGATTGGTGAAGGCGACGTACAATGGATGACAGCAGCTAGTGGTGTTTTACATAAAGAATATCACGAGGAAAGTTGGAGCAGAGCAGGTGGATACTTTCAAATGGTACAGCTGTGGGTAAACCTTCCAGCAAAAGACAAAATGTCGACACCGAAGTATCAGGAAATCACGAATGATAAAATGGTGAAAGTAAATGTCGGCGGCGATAGTTTTATAGAATTAATAGCCGGACAATACGGTGCGGAAATAGGTCCTGCAAACACTTTCACGCCAGTGCATCTCTCGAATGCGAAATTAAAAGCAGGTGCAGAAGCGCATTATATCTTCCCAACTTCTTTTAATAGTGGTGTATTAGTGATTGAAGGAGAAGCGATCGTTAACGGCGAAGCAATTCCAGAAAACCATTTCGTGTCTTTCCAACATGATGGCGAAACAATCGATATAAAGGCAGTTCAAGATAGTATTGTATTGGTTTTAAGTGGTGAACCAATTAACGAACCAATAGCAGCACACGGACCTTTTGTAATGAATACACGCGACGAAATCATTCAAGCTTTTGATGATTTCCAAAATGGCAAGTTTGGCTTTTTAGAAGAAGGTGCTTAGAAATAAGCCGACATTCCTAAAGAGAAGCCACCGGAGATATTGGGAGGATTGCCGATAGCATCGCGTTGTTGCAACGTTCTGTAATTAAGACGGAGAACGGTTTGTGGCGTCGGTCGAAAGCTGATAGCAGGAACAACGCTCCACAACTCGTCATAGACTTTAGTACCCGAACTACGAAAAGTACCTAGGTTCCAATCAGCATATTCCAAGCGGCAAGCAAGATTAAGCACACTATTGTTCCAGGTCATGACACGTCCTTTGAATACGGGCTGTATGATATCCAAGAAAGCGCCAAATTGCGCTGAACCATAGGTAGGAAGGATGTTTGCAGGCACTTGTACTTTAACGTAAGCACATTCGCCGACTAAATTCGTGTTCCACTTAGGAAGGCTCATATTAAAATCAAAGGCGAAGACATCGAGACGACGAGGCGCATCAATTTGCAAGCCATCTGCCATAAACGCGTTGTATGTTTGTCCCATATAAGACAAACCGAACTCCCCGACTTTATTATGACGAGTAGCAATTTTCGTAGAGAAAAGTGGCTTTCCTGAAGGGATATAGGCCATACGAGCCGCATTATGACGGGATTGTGGCAAATAGGTTTTGTTTTTGTCATTATCAATAATCGAATTATCAAAACCAGAACTCAGATAGATTTCGTAACCGAGCATCCATTGACCTTTATATTGTTTACCATAAAATCCGGCACCCGCATTATTCCAGGTAGCAGGCAAGAGTTGTGTCATAGCAATCGGGCGATCGACGAATTCCCATTTCGGGCCATCATGATTTTGGTTGAAGGCACCAATCGGATTGAGAATAATACCGGAGCGGAAATTAAGTAAGGGATTGATCTCCACATCGATAGCCGCATATTCAATATCAATTTCCATTTTCTCCCCTTCCATTAATTCTTCTGGGTCATTTTCAAATTCTAATTCAGATAAAAATTTGATGTGGCGTGAAAGAGAAGAAGCCATAAACAAACTCATACGACGAAATTGAAACTGATGTCCTAATGAAAATCCGTTAGTAGCCATATGTTGCCAATTGCCCTCTACATAACCTCCTAAAGAGACATGCTGCTGCGTACCCAACATAAAAGGACGGTTGTAAATAGCGTCCATGTTCAAGGATTTTGCCGTAGTACTGACTGTTGATTTTTTAAAAAGAGATGAATCTATCTGCGCTTGCGTTAGATAATGCGAAAAGGTAAAAACCAAAAACAAAACGAAAGTTCTCATTGCAAATGTATTATTATTTTTTCTTCTATTATTTCAAGATTAAAACGACGTAAATTTTGATCTGCAGGAGGATTCATTACTGTACCATGTACATCGAATTCACTGCCATGCGCAGGACATTGTAATCGTTCACCAAAAACTTGTAGCTCGGCACCCTGGTGTGGACAGCGCATCAGATAAGCCTCATAAGCATTCTCCCCTTGATGATAAACGACGATTGGATACTGCAAATTCTCATGTTGTACTACCAAATATTTCTTTAGCACATTCTTCTTCGCATCGATAAAATCACTCTGCGGAAAGGAAAGTGTGCCTTTCTCCAAACTACCGATAATGGTATGGGAAGCCTGACAGGAAGGCAATAGAGCGCCTACTGCTGTTAATGAAAGGCAGGCAAAGGCACAGGTCTTTAAGAATTCTTTCCGTTGCATATTCAGTTTAACGAATGAAAATTGCAGGACAAAGAACGCTCGAAAAAGAGCTCGGATTAGTACGCGAAAAGGAAAAATAGCTTTTTAAATGGGAATTAATTCTTAGCCCACTCGGAAGGTTGCATGCCGACGATACGTTTAAAGGCAGTCGCAAAGCTGTTTGCAGAGGAGAATCCTACACTTTCTGCTACTTGCGCAATAGTGGTATTTGACTTACTCAAAAGCACCTTCGCTTGCGTCATGCGTTGCTCCTGGACAAAATCATAAATGGTCTGGCCGTAAACTTCTTTAAAACCCTTTTTTAGATAACATTGATTCAAACCCACCTTTTGCGCTAATTGCGGAATGGTGATGGAAGCCGCAATATTATTGACTATCCAATTTTGAGCATCTTGTATTTTAGCACGGTCGGCAGGATTCTTAGAAAAGGAACATGTATCACACAGTTCCGCTACCACTTGCTTTTTTTTCTCCAAGACACACAGCAATAAAGAAAGTGCGCAGGAATCAATATGCATTTGACGCTTAGGTCCTGCAAGCTTATCGCCCTTTAAAAATTGTTCCATTATTTCACGCGAAACACAGCACAAGTCATGCACTTGCGAAGAAAGGGTCGCTAACAAAATAGTATCCGAATAATAACGCTCTAAAAAAGGAAGCGGATAGAAAAAGGTATGCTGACTAGTCAAGCCGCTATTCCCTTGAATGACCGCACAGTTTTCTGTGGCAAAGCATAGATCAATCGTCCATCCCTTCGGGTTTTGACTGAATAGAATATAGGATTCTGCACTCCCCTTTTGAGGTGTCAATAAATACTGCACTCTATCTTGATCAACCAGTTTCATAATTGGAAGGCAAACCTACAAAAAGTAGCGGAAATAAAAAGAATGCTTTGATAAGAAAGGGAGTAAATTTGTTAAACAAAGCGAAGGAAAAGCAAAATCATTTCGTCTAAAGATTAATGCAAGATTTCAAGGCACTTTATGAGCAGTATAAGAGCATGGTGTATAATCTTGCGATTCATTATCTGCAAAACCTGGAGGAGGCCGAAGAAGTAACGCAAGACGTGTTTGTGAAGGTTTACCAAAAAAGAGCCAGTTTTCGAGCAGACGCTTCAATTAAAACCTGGATTTATCGTATTACCATCAATCAGTGCCTGGATTATTTAAGAAGTAAAAAAAGAAAACAAGCCTTAAGTAATATTTTCTTTTGGGAGAAGAAAGAACACTTAACTATCAATCGGCAACATCCGGGTTATAGTTTAGAACAGCAAGAAAGTGTGCAGCAAATATTGGCGGCTATACATACATTACCGGAGCAACAAAAGACAGCACTTTTGTTGGTGAAGATTGAGGGAGTGAGTATGGAAGAATGCGCAAACATTATGCAAAGCAGCGAAAAAGCTGTCGAGTCATTGTTAAGCAGAGCAAAAAATAATTTAAAAAACAAAGGATTCTCCACGAAGGGAAATCCAAATGTATAACGTCTAAAAGAAGTATGGAAGCATTAGAAACACTCCGTCGCGTTCACAAAGTCGAGGTCCCTGACACGCTTGACACTAAAATTGAAAAACGTATTCAGGAATTAAATCAGGAAGAAAAGACTTTAAAAATCCTCCTCCCATTACTCATCGTGGCGATGATTGGTTTAGGCTATAATTTCTATCAAGTAAAAAAGTCGAACACCAATTCCATTTATAACTATCAAACTAACTTATCTTCGCAATTATATCATGAATAAGATTACATTATTATATGTTTTAGTGATCGGACTGATCCTCGCGAATGTTTATTTCTTCTTTCAACAAGCGCAAAGAGGACCAGGTGGTCCGATGCGTGGTGATTTCAAAAAGGAAGTCATTAAAGAATTGAAGTTCGATAAGCAACAAAGCGAATCATTTGAACTTTTGGCCAAAGCGCATCATGAGCGAATCCTCGCTTTAGAAGATTCCATCGTAGCGGCTAAAGAAGCCTATTATTTAAACACCTTACACAAGGCAGACACGCTACAGGCAAAGAAAGATTTAAATTTAATTTTACAATTGCATCGCAGTATGGAAGCGGTTAATGTATCCCATTTTAAAGACTTAAGAGCGCTGTGTAAAGGTGAGCAGTTGAATGAGTTCGACCGCATGATTCCTCGCTTCGCTAAATTCTTCCGTCGTAATCCACCTCCTCCGCATCCACATCCATGAACTATATAATCCGAATTTTTATTGGCCTATTATTATTGCAACATTCTTCTCTACTTGCGAAAAACAAGATTGAAGTTAATTTCGCTGCAACTTATAATGGAGCTTCATTGGTATTGCCAAAGGAAGCAAAAACACCGAATGAAATCAATTCGTTAGAAATAACGAAAGTGCGCTTTTATATTTCGCAGGTGCAATTGTTTAAGGAAGGAAAATGTGTATTTAAAGATCCTTCTCCAGGACATCTTATCGATTTGTCAGATAGCGGCAAAAGCAAAATATCTTTAATCAGTAAAAAGAAAATTGATTTTGATGCGATTCAATTTATGATTGGAATTGACAGTGCCACAACCTACAAAGGTATTGAGAAAGGCGATTTAGACCCTTCAAATGAAATGTATTGGAGTTGGCAAAGTGGCTATATCAATTTTAAACTAGAAGGTTATTCTCCCTTCTGTATCAAGGAACGACCAAAACATGAATTCCATTATCATATTGGGGGTTATCATTTTTATGAAAACACTTGTAACGAAGTTCGATTAAACACAACGTCCTCGAATTCTATTCGTATTGATTTACATTTGGAACAAGTTTTACAAGACGCTCTTTTACAAGAGGTGGCACACGTGCAACTACCAGGCACAAAAGCCGCTAGTATAGCTACTTCCTTTGCTCATTGCTTTACCATTCATTGATGCGTTTCTTAATTCTGCTTACTATTATTGTTACGTGTTGCCTATCCTTTGTGCGGTGGGAAAACCCTGTTTGGAAAGCGCCCAATTACTTTAATGCACCTTTTTACAAAGTGGAAGTAAGCCAGCTAACGCGAGCGAAGGTTGAATTGGGAAGAAAACTTTTTTACGATCCTATCCTTTCAAAAAACAATACAATCTCTTGCGCATCCTGTCATAACTCCTATCATGCCTTTGCGCATACAGATCATGCGCTGAGTCATGGTATCTACGACAGCATTGGTACACGTAACGCTCCTGCCCTATTCAATCTAGCTTGGTCAAAGGAATTAATGTGGGATGGCGCTTCCTTTCATTTAGATGCGCAAGCTTTGGCGCCTATTGAAAACAAAATTGAGATGGATGAAAAATTAAATCATGTATTGCAAAAGCTACAAGCGAATCCCTCTTACGTAAGCGCCTTTCAAACTGCATATGGCAAAGGTCCTATAACAGGCGAAAAATTCTTAAATGCACTTCAGTCTTTTCAATTAACCTTAGTGAGTGCGAACAGCAAG
Source organism: Chitinophagales bacterium (assembly GCA_026461075.1). GTDB lineage: Bacteria > Bacteroidota > Bacteroidia > Chitinophagales > CAIODY01 > JAHEYX01. Next base: position 15,427 of record JAPJNH010000081.1, on the reverse strand, counting down.
TATGATAGTGTTAAATTGGGAAAAGTAAACTTTAACGCACAGGAGCAAAGCGGCTATCAATTGTTCACTATGCATTGTAATCGTTGTCATACCGAACCTCTTTTTACGAACCACCAATTTGCAGATAATGGATTAGCGGTAAACCCAGAATTGAATGATGTGGGACGTTATCGCATCTCAAGAAAATCAAATGATTCTTTAAAGTTTAAAGTGCCTTCCTTACGTAATTTGAGCTATACTTATCCGTACATGCATGATGGAAGATTTAACTCCTTGCAAAGTGTATTAAAACATTATACCAAGGGAATAGTACAACATCCGAATTTGGATGAAGGCCTACGTGCTGGTATTCCATTAAGTGATAAAGAACGGACAGATATCATCGCTTTTTTACTTACCTTAAATGATAGAAGTTTCGTCTTCGATAAACAATTCAGTCAACCAAAATAAAAATATAGCGAAGGCATTATTCCTAGCTGTCGTCTAATCCTAAAATACAATTCATGAAAAATTACTGTTTACTGCTTCTTAGTCTTATTGCGCTCAACTTTGCGGAAGCGCAAGTGAGCAATCCTGCGATTACAGGATGGATTCAAAATCATAACGGACTAAAAGGTCGTCATTATGTGCAAGGCAATTCAACAGCAATTACAGATGCCGACAGTGCGAATGTACAGACGGTTTATTACTCAGCGACAAAAGTATATATCCGTACAACTGGCGTTCCTGGATACGTTACAGGTCCATTTATGGATGGCAATCCTTCTGTTGCCACGAATCAACATGCGATATTCTCTTTACCATTGAATCCCGTTCAAAATACTGGAACCTTAAGTCCGGTAACCATGGGTAATATTGGATTGTTTGTGAACGGCGTTGCCTTATTCGATGCGCGCGATGGCGTTTCTTGGAATAATACAACCATGGCCGAAGGTGGCGGACCGATTCCTGGCCCTCCAGGACAAAATGTTTGGAATCGTGATGCGATTATTGCGGAGCGTGCAGGATTTGACTGTTCTAAGGGACATCCAGCGCAAGGCAATTATCATCACCACCAAAATCCTTCTGCTTTTAAATTAGACTATAACGTGCTTTCAACCGTTTGTAATTTATATGATGCGGACGGACTGTATGCAATTGACAGTTTAAATCATTCTCCGTTAATTGGCTTTTCGGCAGATGGCTTCCCGATTTATGGTGCATATGCTTTTGCGAATGCAGATGGAACAGGAGGAATCGTACGAATGAAAACTGGCTATCAATTGCGCAATATCACTACGCGTACGACTTATGCAAATGGTACAAGTGTTACGCCTGGTCCAGCCGTGAGCACTAGCTACCCTTTAGGACATTATAAAGAAGATTATGAATGGGTTGCTCATCCTGGTCAAGCAGATTATTTAGACGCACATAATGGTCGTTTTTGCGTAACACCAGAATATCCGAATGGAATTTATTGTTACTTCGCAACGGTCGATGCTAATTGGAATTCAGCGTATCCTTATGTGATCGGACCAACGTATTATGGCGTAAAGACAGGCGCAAAAGTTACGAGTATTACGGAACCAGTTACCTTGTATGTTGACTCTTCAGCGAGTACAGGTATTATAAAGGCAACTAGTTTTTCAATTAATGTATTCCCTGTGCCAACGCAAGATTTTGTTGCAGTTCAATTTAACGGCATGAATCGTCATGGTGTACAGATTCATTTGTTTGACATGAAAGGAAGTTTGTTGCAGACAAGTAGTATTGCTGCCGGTAGCACGATAAGTTATTTAGATGTACAAACCTTATATAATGGAACGTATATCCTACAAATGAACGACGGCGTACATACGGTAACGAAGCGAATTGTAATAGCGCGATAAGATTTTACTAAGTATTACTAATTAAAAGCAAGCTTACTCGGTAGGCTTGCTTTTTTGTTTAATATCGATTCGGTAATACGCACAACAAATATACCCAACCAAATCATCTTCACGACGCTCCGCTTGAACATACATATACTTGCGTGCTTTGACGTATATATTCCCATCTTTGCCCCAATAAATTTGATAAATCTCGGCATTATCATTTGCTTGCTCCTCTTCACCCGGAAAGTGAATCATCGCCATACAATTAATTCGAGAGGCCTTACGACTGTTATTCAGTTGATACAGATAAACAGTGGATTCTTCATCCGGACAATCGGGACAATAATCATAACAAAAGAAATAATGTCCGTTCGGACTAACTACAGGCACGCTACAAGCCCCGTCGTAGGTCGCTGCTAATGGATACTGATAGCCGTTTTGAAGGTCATAAAGGGAAAGTGACGCAAAGCCTAAATACTCACCAGTAACAGTTCCATCCAAAACCACATGCATCTTCATTCGCTTTTGATACCCGAAATAATCTTGCCATGTAGAATTGATATATGAACTGTTATTTCTTTCGGTGGCAAGACTTAAAACCGCCTTGTATTTTCGAGAGGAAAGTACTGCGTGTGAATCAATCCATTGTACACGCGAGCTATCTATCAATAATTGGTTGCTATCCACTACAATTTGCTGATAGAACACGGTGTCGGAGATGAACGTATACGAATAATTAAGTAGCGAATCAACACCAAAATTTGGAACACGTAAAGTGTCTTGTTTGCTATGCGCAAAAAGAAGGGTGCTGGAGGCAACTAGAAATAAGGATAAAATCAATGATTTAATCATGCAACAAAAGTCGAAAAAAAATTAGACTTTCACTTTTAAAATTATTATCGTAATATTGCGATTATACAATTATGGGAGCATCCAAATCTAGTGCATTTACAAAAAAGCAGAACGAAATCGCGAATATAGCCAAAGCGCTTTCGCATCCTGCTCGTGTGTCAATCGTTCAGCTGCTATTGAAAAAAGAGTCTTGTGTCTGCGGAACCATTGTCGACGAGTTGCCGCTCGCGCAAGCCACTATTTCTCAACATTTGAAAGAATTGAAATTAGCTGGTATTATCAAAGGTTCTATCGAAGGAAACAGTCTTTGCTACTGCCTCGATCAGAAAAACTTAAAACTACTTTCGGAATTTATTCTTCCGCTTCTCCATTATACTTCACCAATTAAATGCTGTTAAGGTATAAATCATTTAATTCATGAACAAACGTCTCTCCTTCCTCGATACCTATCTAACACTATGGATTTTCTTAGCCATGCTCCTCGGTGTTGCCATAGGTTATTTCGTCCCATCCATGCCACTCGCCTTTATGCAATGGAGTGCGGGCACCACTAATATTCCAATAGCCATCGGACTGATACTAATGATGTATCCTCCCTTAGCAAAGGTGGATCTAAAAAAACTACCAGAAGCTTTTACCAATAAAAAACTACTGAGTGCTTCCTTCTTCGTTACCTGGATTGTCAGTCCTTTCCTGCTTTTTTCACTCGCCATCCTCTTCCTAAAAGACTATCCGGAATATCTTACGGGGCTTATCATCATCGGCATCGCACCCTGCATCGCTATGGTTATTGTTTGGAACGAGCTAGCTAACGGCAGCCGAGAATTGATCGCAGGTTTGGTAGGCATCAATAGTTTGATACAAGTATTTTTCTTTAGCTTATATGCATGGTTTTATTTAGAAATCATGTTGCCGCTATTTGGCATGCATGCACTACATACCTCTATCAGCATTGCACAGATTGCACAAACGGTCGGATTATATTTAGGCGTTCCATTCCTCGCTGCCGTAATTAGCAGAGCTGTTTTAATTCGTTTAAAAGGCCTTGAATGGTGGAATAGAGTTTATGTACCCAAAATCTCTCCTATCACGCTTATAGCGCTTCTTTTTACGATAGTCGTGATGTTTAGCATGAAAGGAGAAATGATAGTTTCGATTCCGATGGATGTTATACGCGTAGCTATCCCATTGATGGTGTTCTTCGGAATCATGTTTTTCCTAATGTTTTTCATCGCTAAAAAATTGGGCGCCACTTATCCAGAAAACGTAGCCGTTTCTTTCACTGCCACCGGGAACAACTTCGAACTAGCCATTGCCGTTTCTATTGGCTTGTTTGGCGTCAATTCTGGTCAGGCTTTTGCGGGCGTAATCGGACCATTAGTAGAAGTGCCTGCCTTGATCTTATTAGTGAAAGCGGCTCATTATTTACGTAAAAAATATTATTCACATGACTAACATCTTAGTATTATGCACGGGCAATAGCTGTCGCAGTCAAATGTCAGAGGGCTATTTAAGACATTTCGCTAAAGGAAAAGCGACGGTCTACAGTGCTGGCGTTAAAAAAACTTTCGTCAACCCGCGTGCCATTGCAATCATGCAAGAGGATGGAATCGACATCAGCGAGCATACTTCTAATCTAGTGGATGAATACTTCGACATCCCTTTCAGCCATATCATTACGGTTTGCGATCATGCGAAAGAAACTTGTCCTTACTTCCCTACAGAAGCTACAAAGCTTCATCACAATTTCTTCGACCCATCGCATGTAGAAGGATCCGAAGAAGAAATCACAAGTGCGTTTAGAAAAACGAGAGAGGAGATAAAGGAGTTTTGTAGGGAGTTTGTTTTAAAAACATTAAAACACCAATAATAATTTAGACACAATAATATGTTACAATATAAATTAGATAATAAAAATTCTATTCTTGCGTTTGATCTTAAAAGTGCAGAAAGCGGTCTGTTAATTAAAAGTATTTCAATACACACTTCAGAAAACAGAAGCACACAAAATTTTGATTTTATTAACCAATTAAGACTTACGTTCGAGTTAAGCTATGTGGTCTATAAAGACCCTTCAGGAAAGAACCCGGACGATATCCGACAAGAAACGACCCCGATTAAAATTCATGGCAATAGTAATCAGTTAAATGGTCACTTCGATTTAGATTTGCTAATTAAAAACCAAGAGTTCACAATTGGTATAAATCCTATTCCTAAATTTTACAGTACGTTAAAAATTAAACTAGAAGAAGTGAGTAAAATTGAGTTCGATTATTACTTACTTATTGACATTGTATACGATGGTATTTGACACATTAATTAAACCGTATTCAACAATTTTATTGTTCCTACTCCAACTCCACACTCGCCCTCCGCAAACGATCGTTAATCGTCCTGCCTAAGCCTTCTTCGGGAAATACTTCCGCTAAAATCAAATCAAGCGAAACTTCGTCAAATGATTGTAAAGCCGCATATAAATTACAAGCTGCTTCACGCAAATCACCCTGCTTAGAAAGACTTTGCATTCGTACAATAGTGTCCGCAGAAAATGCTTTACTAAAACTCAATATACCTAATCGCAAGCCGTCATACTCTTTGATTGACTGCTCTATATCGTTTGTCAATATCAATTTCGTCTGCGGTGCATAATGACGCTTCGCCATACCCGGAGCCACAATCGCAGTACTACTTGCTGGCATCGCTAAAGGACCAATCACACGCTCTATCTCCTCTTGCGGCAAAGCTCCTGGTCGGTATAATACCGCCTTCCCATCCTCCCAGCCTATGATCGTCGATTCTACGCCGCGTTCACATATCCCTCCTTCCAAAACATATTCCAAGCGCTCTCCGAAATAGGCATCTACCTGCGCAGCACTCGTCGGACTGATACGCATATATGGATTCGCACTCGGCGCTGCTAATGGAAAAGGCAATAAGCCTAACAAGGCTAATGCAAGCGGATGATTCGGCATACGTATCGCCACACGATCTAATCCTGCCGTTAAGGCAGCTGGCACTACCTCCTTTTTCTTCACTAATAAAGTCAAGGGACCAGGCCAAAAATGTTTTACCAATAATTCCGCTTCTGCAGGCCATTCTGCACACAAACTCTTTGCCTGCTCCATACTGCCAACATGTGCTATCAAAGGATTTGAAGCCGGACGCTCCTTCAAATGATAGATAGCAGCTATCGCCACTTGATCTAAGGCATTACCCGCCAAACCATAAACCGTCTCTGTCGGTAAGCCTATGATTCCTCCGGCACGTAAATGAAGGGCTACCGCCTCAATATCTTTCGTTATAGCCATGCGGATTAAAGAATATCATAAGGCACAAACTTCGCCTTCTCCGGTAATAAATATTTCATGAAAGCCACTTCAGCAGGCGTTCCGCGCTTTGTATATCTACGGTCGTTCACCACGAAATAGCTTTTACCATCTGTAAAATCTATTTCATTCGTATAACGAACAATCACTATATCTTCACTCACATTCACATCTTCCACATAAGCCACCATACGCTCCACTTTCTCTTCCAAACTCACCTCACTATATGGCGCTCCTAATTGCTCCGTCAGGTCTTTTGCCGGAGATCCTCCGTACAAACGATTATACGCCATATCATGCGTGATCACAGAACCGGCTAAGGCCATGGATTTATCATCCGCGTTGATTGGTGAAACAATACAATGCCCGACAAACCACACATCGTTTCCAATATTCATCTCTTTCGCAGAATGAAAATTACTACCCTCTAATGTATCGCCGAATTTAATATGACTCCACAACTGGCTATGCGCTCCGATACCACAATTATTCCCAATCTTCATCCCACCAATTGAATCAATAATACAGTGCTGTCCAATCCAAGCATTATGTCCAATATGACAAGGCAAATAGCCATGTATCGTCGTGCGGTGCTGAATTTTTGAATAGTCACCTATCTGGAAATCATCGCAGATTATCTGCACCTGTTCACCAATATAAACGTGATCGCCAATCACCACGCGCTTGGCCTTACCCTTTAATCCTCGGATAATAGCGCTCGGATGTATGACCGTGCCTTCACCAATAATAAGTTCTTCTGCTAACAGATTCATTATTTCAAAAATACAAAAATAAAGCTGCTTTGTTGCTAGACTTTAATTTTTGAAGAACGCCTGTATTTCCTGTACAATATACTGCAGCTCTTCCATGCTTAAATCAGGATAGAGTGGCAAACGCAAGAGGCAATCGGCATAGCGCTCGGCTTGCGGTAAATAAAGCGCTGGATAATGGTTTTTATAAAAAGGACTCTGATTCAAAGCTTGATAATGAAAAGCCGTTTCGATTCCTTTCTCTTTTAAATAGGCACTTAACTGAACGCGTGCTTCTTTGCTTTTGCAAACAATAAAAAACAAGTGTGCGTTATGTTCTGCCGTATTCAGGAGCGTTGATAGTTCAAAATACTGCTGCTCCGCTAAGGATGACAAAGCACTGTAATAAGCTTGCCATAAAGCTTTCCGCTTCGACTGAATGACGGTTAGGCTGGACAATTGCGCATACAAACAAGCAGCGCTTAATTCTGAAGCGGCAAAGCTCGAACCGATATCCATCCACTCATAAGCAGGCACTTCCCCTTTGCTAAACGCGGTACGATTTGTTCCTTTTTCAAAGATCAGCTGTGCGCGCTTTAAGTATTGCGCATCATTGACAACAAGCAAACCACCTTCGCCAGCGACGATGTTCTTAGACGAATGAAACGAAAACGCACTCATCGCCGCAAAACTCCCTAAGGGACGATTATCGTAATAGGCGTCGATCGCATGAGCGGCATCTTCCAAAAGTGGAATCTGAAATTCTTTCGATAGCGCTTCCAAAGCATGCATATCACAAGCTTGCCCCGCATAGTGCATGGCAATAATGGCTTTGGTTTTAGCATTGATCAAGGGACGAATCAAGTTAACATCCATGTTTGGCGAATCGATGCGTGAGTCGACAAAGCGAATGATCGTGCCTCTAAGTATGAATGGGTTGATAGTAGAAACGAAGGTATATGCCGGAGCGATGATTTCATCCCCTGGCTGTATGTCGAGCAATAAGGCCATCATCTCTAAAGCTGCCGTACAAGAGGCCGTTAGAAAGGTGTTTTCGAAATGGTACTGTTCCTTAAAATAATCACGGCATCGCGGACTAAATAGTCCATCGGCACTTAATTTACCAGACAGCAAGACTTCTTGTAAAAAGGGTGCTTCCTGACCGCTTAAGTAAATTTTATTAAAAGGAATATGCATAGAATCGAGCCTCCATTAAATCTAAAATCGAGTCTCAAATTAGTCAAAAAAAATCAAAGCTTAAAGTGCCAGAGCGCAATTAAACCACTTGCATTGAAACAGCGAGCAATTCATTGATAATCTCTTGTCCGCGATCTTTCGCATACCAGATATGGAGTTCTTTTTCAAAATCTTCCTTAGTCATGGTATCTTGATTTGCCTTCCAATTTTTTAGAATGGCCAAAGCAGATGCCGGACGAGGTCCCCAGGTAGTAATCACCTCATTTTGTTCATTCATAAAAAGTATTTTAGGAATACTCTTCGCTCCGTTAGTAGGATAGATTTCAATCAAATCCGGAAAGCTATCACGCGAGATGATACGCATTTGCCAACGCCCCTCACTCGCCTCGACAATCTTCTCGATAACAGGTATAATCTGACCAGTATCACCACACCAAGCGTCACCGATTACCAATAACTTACAAACAGGTAATGCTGCTACTTGTGCCAGCTGTTGCTCGCTCAACTGCACCGTTTTATCATTACGATTCATGCGCACTATATTGAGCTTCGTATATTCTAGATATTTTTCATTTTGCGTAGCGCCTGTTGTTTCGCCTTTAGCGACCAATGCATCTACATAAGTTCTATACGGTTGATAATCTAAAGCGGTATTATAAATCAATGCTAAGTCGAGTGACATTTGTGTTAATTTTCCACAAAGGTACAATGTGATTTTGATACTTAAAGGTGACTATTGTTACTTAATTGTTCAACAGAACGAATTCATAGCAACTATTTCCGATAAAAGATCGCACAACCAAAAGAGGAGGTTTCTGGAACACCAATAGTCCGATTCGCTAATAAATCATCCACGGCATTCGCCATAGTAGGATGTGCTTGTTCTGGATGTTCTCCGTTATCATCTACCGAGCCACTGTAGCAAATTATCCATCGACCATATTGCTTCCAAATAACAAATGCATGTGGTGTATGCTCGGCATGAAAGTTCTTTCCTACGTTTTGCATAGCATCATATAAATAGGGAAAATTATAACTCTCCGCCTTCGCTTTTTGGCACATCAACAAATAACTCTCCTCTTCATAGACAAAGGTATCCATTGAATTAATCGCTAGTAAAGGAACCTGTAAGTCTTTATATTTAAGACTCAACTGATTAAATCGATCTGTATATAATTTAGCAAAAGGACAATGATTACACGTAAATACAATCATAAATCCCTTCGCTTCAGGATAGGAAGAAAGCGAAACTATCCTGCCATCCGTACTTTTCAACTGAAAGTCCTTAATCTCATTCCCAATCAAACTTACCTTATGAGCAGAAAAGGATAAAGAAAAGACAATTCCGACAATCAGAATTAAGAAATGAAAACGCTTCATAGGTTGAGTTATTACAAGCCAATAATTACTCTACGACGAATTTCTTTACGACCGTTTTCTTTGAAGACAGATCCGTTAATTGAAGAAAATAAGTACCAGCAGGAAGAACACTAATATCTATTCCATTACTTAACTCAGGCTGCGGCAACATCATTAACGTTCTTCCCAAAATGTTGGTGATACGGATATAATAAGCTTGCTTACTGAGGTCATTAAATTTCACAAACAAGCGACTGCTAACTGGATTCGGGAATAACACAAAATCATTTTCAGTAAATACTTCTTTCGTACCTGTTTGCGCAGTATCAACGACTACAAATTGACCCATCATCCCATCATCTTCATGATTTGAAAAATGACAATGGTACATAAATGGATGAATCGGATCAGCATAATCGGTAAAGCGTGCAACAAAAGAAACGTTTTCATTACGAGGCACATACATCACATCTTTCCAACCACTTTCATGAGCACCTACTGCACTTACATTTCCATTTCTAGCTACAATTTTAAATTCTACATCATGAATATGAAAGGTATGACCGAAGACATTATTATTAGTAACAGTCCATTTTTCAATAGCATCTTTTTGAACGGTCTTATTAATAGTAGAAAGCACGAAAGAAACATTATCAAAATTAAATGGAACACTCGCTGGGCCAGGCTGACCATTCGTAATGGCTAGGTTTCGTGTAACAGTAGCGTTAGCGGCAGTCCAGTAAACATTATGCGCTAAAGTAGTCGGCAAGGCTGTGATTGGATTAGCTGTAGTAGCTGCAACGTTGATATGTAGAACAGGAAAATCAATATTATTCAATAAGCTACCAAACTGCCCTGAGCTATTTGGTTCGCCACCCGGAAAGCCAAACGCTTGATTAGAATTATAGGCTTTCAAATCAAAAGATGATCCGATTGCATCATTACTTAAATTAACCAGAATTTCAATACGTTCTCCCACCAATAATTTCACGCGTGTAACAGGCACAGGCGCATTTAACAGACCTCCATCATTACCAATAATATAAAAAGTTCTATTATCACTAAATCCTAAATCATAGCCTCTTTCAATTTCAACATTCAGAATACGTAAGCGGACAAATTGCTTCGGCAGGGATACTTCCGCATTCGGAGTACCGTTTGTAAGCATATAGTCACCATAAGTAACATTCTGCACAACAAACTGATTGTTCGCATCATAACGACGGCTGCTCAAAACCACTGGGATATCATCAACGCCGTACTTACGTGGCAAAGCCAATTTCGCTTCTGCGGTATCACGAACGATGATTAGTCCGCCTAGTCCTTTCATTAAATGCTCTAATGTCATTTCATGCAAATGCGGGTGATACCATAAGGTACTCGCGTCGTTGGTAACTGTCCAATAAGGTTGCCATAAAACGCCTGGAGGAATGGTTTGATGTGGACCTCCATCCATCACCGCAGGTAAGTGCATTCCGTGCCAATGTAAAGTGGTGGTATCATTCATTTTATTGCGTACGTTCATGTGAATCAAATCACCTTTATTGACGATTAAGGTCGGTCCCCAAAAATCGCCATTGATGCCACCGGTAATGGTTTGCTGTCCTGTTAATAATTGTTTGAAGGTGTCTTTCATTACTAAGTTGAAAGTAGTACCGCTTAAAGTATCTGGAATATGTAATGGCTGATACGGTTGTGCTTTCACGCCAAAAGAGAGCGTGCAGCAAAAAAGGATAAGAATAGAAAACAGAATACGACGCATAGAATTAGTTTGAATTATAGTGATTAGACGTTAGCTTTAACCTAATCCTTCGCTAGAAATAAAATTAATCATTAGGACCTTTACCAGCCATAATTGCCGGACGTGCTTTTTCAATCCTACTCACTCGCGTGGCAGATTGTTTAGCTTGTGAAAACTGCAATAAATAGGCTCTTTGACGACCAGGGGTTAAGCTTAAGAATGCGTTTTTGAAGGCTTTATCTTTTTTGAAGGCTTCATCCAACTCAACAACTTCAGGCATTTTTGATTTAGTTGCCTCTGGCAGTTTCTCGCCCGACTTTTCAACACGAATAGCCTCGGCAATATATGCCTTCAAATCCTTAATATGCTTAGTTAAATCATCCTGATCTGTGAAACGTATCTGTCTGGAACCTTGCACGTTCTCGCTTTGTGCCGTCAATATTTTTTTCGGATCCTTCATCAACAAACCTTTGAAGAAGGTAAGTCCACAATACTCTTTAAACGCGTGCACAATGACAATATTCTTTCCTTCAAGCGTATAGGTTGGCCATCCCCACTTCACTTCTTCTTCCAAACCAGATTCCAATAATACCTGGCGCAGTACCATTAGCTGATCGGTATAGCGTAATACTTTACATTTCGGGGTTTGATAGTATTTACAACGGCCACAGCCATCAACAAGAAAGAGATCAACTTTTGGATTCATAGAGAACAAAATTAAGCATTCAGGGATAAAACTTACGTAAAAGAGCTACAAAAATACGTGAGAATACGTATGTTCTACCCCCTATTCTTCTACTACATTTGAAGCAGAGGTTAATCAAAAACATTACGTTTAGATCCCGCCGGTTCGTGGTTGTCCGGCGGGATTTTTTTATACCCCAATCTTTAAGAACAAATCCATTCGCATTACATCCTTGATATTTGTTATTTTTGGCTTGTAAATAAAAAAACAAGCAATGAAATCTATTGTCAAAGTCCTTTTAGTTCTTGTAACTATTTTATTATTCAATTCCCCAAAATCAGCTAACGCACAATGTGGCACTGTAATGGTTAACGCAACAACTTTGTATTATCCAGATACGGTTGCCAACCTTCCTGCCGCAGTGAATGGGACTAGCTATTCTGGCGTTCTTCAATTTTTTGTACCTGCGTCCATTTCTGGCGTACCAATTACTTCCGTAACTGTCAATTCCATTTCCGGATTGCCTACGAGCTTCGCGAGTGCCTATTCTCCAGTTTCAGGAACAGTTTTAGCGAATAATTCTGGCTGTATCATTTTCACTTCTACGTTGGTAAATGAAGTGGTAGGAACTTATCCTATCGTAATTAACGTAACGGCTGTATCTCCGTTCGGCACCTTCCCGCAAGCGTTAACCGGTTATAAGATTCAAGTCAATAATCCTGCGAACCCGAATAACAGCTATGCTACTATCAACGCTGCAATCTGTAATGGTAATAGCTACAACTTCGCTAATGCGAATTTGAATGCAGCAGGTACTTATACCGATACACTAGTAAACTATAAAGGCGCTGATTCAATCATTACCTTGCATTTGACAGTGAACAATCATTCAAGTCTAACTATCAACGATTCCATTTGTCAAGGGACTGCTTATTATTTTGCAGGCGATACTCTTACTACGGCGGGTATTTATGTGGATACACTCACTAACTACTTAGGTTGCGATAGTACGATTACCTTAAACTTAGTTGTAAATGCTTGTACGAATGGCATCGCTGTTGTTGAAAATACAACTTGGGTAAAGGTATCACCAGTGCCATTCCAAAATGAAATAAACGTACACATCGAACAAGGAATAAAAAAGGGTGAAATCAGTATCTTAAACACGCTTGGACAGACCTTAAAGACGCAGAAATTTGAAAATGCACATGCGCAAAAAATAGACTTAAGCTTTTTAGAAGATGGCATCTATTATCTTCAATTAAAATCGAACGAGACCACTCAGACGATAAAAATTGTAAAATCGAACTAAGTAATTTCTACTTATAAAAAAAGCGAGCTGAGGCTCGCTTTTTTTATGCTCAGTATTTATGGATCCAAGCAAATTTAGATTCGATGATTTGCTGTTTCTCCTGCTGAATATAATCTACATAGGCTTTCGCCACCGGACTCAATTTTTTATCCTTTTGCCAAATCAACACCCATTTAGATTGAATGGGAAAGCCTTTAACAGGGACTATTTGCAATTGTTTGTTGAGCAGTTCGTTCTTCAAGCCAATTAAAGGCATGATAGAATAACCCAATCCTGCGAGAAGGGCTTGCTTTACCGCTTCATTGCTTCGGAGTTCCATTTTCTTAGCGATAGGTAATCTGCTTTTTTTAATATAATTCTCCATCACATAACGCGTTCCAGAACCGAGTTCCCGATAGATAAAAGGCAGGTCTTTTAAAAACAACTTATCCTTTTGTCCTTTCGTAATTTTTCGAGCTGTATTGGTTACGACATACAATTTATTGGGAAACAATTCTACCTTATTGACCTTTAGATCATCAGGTACCACGCTTACTAAAGCAAAGTCGACTTCATTATTCTGTAAACTTTCCAAAACTTCCGACTTATTCGTAACATCCATCCATAGATCGACAGCAGGATTTTGCTTTAAGAAATCAGATAGAAAATAAGGCGCAATATATTTACCGGTAGACACCACAGACAATTTTAACTTACCGGTTAGTTGGCCGTGAAAAGCTGCCAAACGACTATCTATTAAGGTTAAATCCTCTAAAATTTTATTACAGGCGCTGACAATTTCTAATCCAAAATCAGTGACATAAAAGCGCTTATTAATGACTTCAAAAAGTGGCATTTCAAATTGTTGCTGAAAATTACGCAACTGAATAGAAACAGCAGGTTGTGTCAAATGCAATTCAAGAGCAGTCTTCGTGATACTTTTTAACCGAACCACTTCTGAGAATATCCGTATTTGTTGTAGTGTATAGTTCATAAATAATACTTATGATTATCATTTTAATTATAAATATAAAACATGATTAAGAAAGCTTCAAATTTGTGGCATAAAAAAAAAGGATATGTCCATCTTTAATTCTAAACAAGGCAATAATATCAGATTGAGCGAGGTAATGGGATTTGCCCTATTGTTCTTAGCCTGCATCTTACTATGCAACTCCTTCCTTGAGGAAAATATCCTCAAAGAGAGCCTCGCAAGCAGTTTATCGATATTAAGCTTCCTCATAGGTATGCTCCTTTTGAACTTCTCCTCTAAAAAACCAAAACCATGAAACACTTAGCACCCTCTCCTCGACTAGTTCTTTCTTGTCCATGTTGCAATATCGGTCAAATAAATCCAGACGAATATCGTAGTGGCATTCATCTCAATGCACCGATTGGCTTATTTGATTTTAATTCAGACAATGCTTACACCCAATCTGTTATTAACCTAATAGAGAACGGAATCATCAAGCAAATAAGCATCATTGGGAACTATGATTGTGCCATGTTAAAAAACTCGATAGAGTCTAACGAACACACTTTCGAATTTAAATATCAATCAAAAATTAAAGCCTTACAAAAACGCAATGATACACCACTCAAGCTGATCAAGCGCATTTGTGAAAAGGCCTATAAAGGCATTCATGAACAGCAGCAGCTTGGTAAATTAATTCAACAAAAAAACATAAAAATCAATATTGAATTAATCTCTAAAAAGAATAAACTAACCCTTATTAATTACTACCCAAATGTCGGAATTTACAATACTGCTCCATAATCTAAGCAATCCTACTCTGCTATTTTTCATACTCGGAATTTTTGCGGTTCTTGTAAAAAGTGACTTAGAAATTCCCGCTTCGAGCAGCAAATTTATCTCGCTGTACTTATTATTCGCTATTGGATTTAAAGGTGGGCAGGAATTATCACACAGTCAGATGAACCGTGAAATCATTGGCTCAATTCTGTTTGGCCTGGCTTTAGCTTGCCTAATTCCTTTCTATACCTTCTTCATTTTAAAAAGAAAAGTTTCCATCAGCAATGCGGCGGCCATTGCAGCTTCCTATGGCTCCGTGAGTGCGGTAACTTTTGTTTCTGCGATTAGTTTTCTGGAATACCAAAATGTAAAATCTGGCGGACATATGGTGGCGGTGATGGCGCTCATGGAAGCACCTGCTATAATCGTCGGCGTAAGTTTGTTAAACAGATATCATGCTAATTCAAATCAAAAATCAGGGATCGGACATGTCTTAAAACATTCACTGACTAATGGCAGTGTTTTACTAATTTTTGGCAGTTTATTGATTGGTTATATCGCAGACGGTAAACAGGCAGAAGGAATCAAGCCATTCACAACAGATATCTTCAAAGGATTTCT
>JAPJNH010000080.1 GCA_026461075.1 Chitinophagales bacterium | reverse complement strand
TGGAAGTATAGCGTTTCGAGGTAGCTGTCCTTCTCGCCTTTGGCATAACGTCTTAAACGTTCGTCCGTGGGAATCTCCGGCGCATTATCTGCCGGCAAATTCAAGTTCACGCGCTTGAAATACGGCTGGTAATCCGCTAAATGGCGAGCTAAAAGCTGTTCCGCTCCTTTAAAACTCGCCGCCTGCAAACGCTTTTCAGATAGCTCATCTTCGTTCAAACCGTCCTTCGACGGGCTCTTATCAAAACCATTAAAACTCGTGGCCATCGTCACTAAAATCGTCGCGTCCGTTCCGCCCACCATCTGCAAGGTCGAATCCGTTCTCACCACTTTACCGTCAGCCGATTGAATCAAAATATCCGAAGCAAAACGCGTGCCTTTGGTATCATCAAACATAATCGGATTCCCTTTCTTGCGCACATAATTCGGATCCGCCCGCACCGGCGCAGTCCCTTTCGCGTGCAAATGATTAATAGTAGATTTCGTTGCGTATTTCAACAAGGACTTGAATTGAACCGTAAAGTTCAGCCCTTTTTTCTCCTTACTCGTCAGGTGAATCACGAACACATTGTCCGGATGCGAAAAGAAATATTCCTTGCGAATCTCGTTCGTGCCCGCGTGGTAATGCACGGTCGAAACCGCTTTATCTAAATTCAATTCGCGGCGGTATTCCGTCGGATTCTCGTGATTAAAGTCGACATATAAGGTTCCCAGTGGCGCATAGGACTCGGAGAATTTACCTTGTATTTTACGGACCAAAGAATCCGCCGCCTTGTAATTCTCAAGACGCAAAGCCTCGCGAACCGCCGGCAAATTTTTATAAGCCTCTTTATTCATATAGGGATCCATCGGCTCCCCAGACCACAAAGTCAGGTCATTCAAGAAGATTTTATCGCTTTTTGTCCCGCCAAAAACCGTCGCTCCCTGCTTCCCATTCCCCAGCACGAGCGCCTCTTCGAAATAGGTAGCTGGTTTATCGTACCACAAACGCATGGGCTTTTGT
>JAPJNH010000079.1 GCA_026461075.1 Chitinophagales bacterium | reverse complement strand
TTGCTCACTTTTGCCTCTACCACTTCTTCTACAGGCTTTTCTGCGATTATTTCAGCAGGCTTTTCTGCAGGAGTCTCTTCGACCACTTTCTTTACCTCTGCTTTAGGCTTGGCAATAGTATTAATCTTTCCTTTGATAACGATCTCCGGTTGATCTTCCTCCTTTTTACGATGTGAAATGAACGCTTCTTCCTTCTTTGTTTCCAAAATAACAGGATGAGGCTTTTCCAATTTAACGGTTGCCGCTTCCATTTTAGCAGCAGCATCCGCATTGTATTCCTTCATTAATACAATGTACATGTCTTCCGTCAACTTGCCATTCGGATTATTATCTACTTTGAAACCTTTTTTATTTAAGGTTTCCACCAGGTGCTCGCGACCCACGTTCAGCTCTTTGGCAACGGCGGCTAATCGAAATATTTTTGCGGGTTGATCTGACATTATTTTGTTTTGGTTTGTTTTGAAAAAGGAATTTTTAACAAGCGTTCACTTACTATTATCCTTTCTCGAATTCTGTTTTAAGGATTCTCACCACTTCTTTAATGGTTTCCTCCTCTAGGTCGGCACGACGCGCTAATTCTTCTTCATCCAAAGTAAGAACGTCTTTTGCGGTGTCGCAACCGATACCTTTTAAGGCATCAATAATCCACTGATCGATTTCGTCTGCAAATTCTTGCAATTCGATATCGAAATCTTCTCCTTCTGTAGCCTCTTCATTATCGCGGAACACATCAATTTCACAACCAACCATACGGCTAGCCAATTTGATGTTTACACCACCACGACCAATTGCCTTAGAAACTTCTTCAGGGCGTAAAAATACTTTTGCATGATCACCTGCTGTGTTCATCTCGATAGAGGTGATTTTCGCTGGTGTCAATGAACGTTGAATCATTAACTGAATATTGGTGCTCCAGTTGATTACGTCGATGTTTTCATTGCGTAGTTCACGAACAATACCGTGAATACGACTACCTTTCATACCTACACAAGCACCTACAGGGTCGATACGATCATCGAAAGACTCCACAGCTACTTTAGCACGTTCACCAGGTTCGCGAACGATTTTCTTAATAGTAATAATACCATCAAATATTTCCGGAACGTCCAATTCAAGCAATTTTGCAAGGAAAGTAGGTTCTGTACGAGATAAGATAATTAACGGGTTGTTGTTACGTAAATCAACTTTTTTCACCACTGCGCGAAGAGAATCTCCCTTCTTATAGGTGTCAGCAGCAATTTGCTCACTCTTTGGAAGAATCAATTCGTTTCCATCATCATCCAAACAAAGAATCTCACGCTTCCATACTTGATATACTTCCGCACTTAAAATTTCACCTACGCGATCTTTATATTTCTTGTAAATTTCGTCTTTCTCCAATTCTGCCACACGTGAAACAAGCGTCTGACGAGCGGTAAGTACGGCACGGCGACCGAAATCTTCCATCTTGATTTCTTCATACGTTTCATCTCCTACTTGGAAGTCAGGCTCAATGGTCAAGGCTTCTGTAAGATCGATTTGTAGATTCGGGTCTTCAATTTGACCATCTTCCACAATCATACGGCGACGCCAAATTTCAAGGTCACCTTTTTCAGTATTAACGATCACATCGATATTTTCGTCTGTTCCGAATTTCTTACGACAAAGAGTTTTGAATACATCTTCGAGTACGCGCATCAAGGTTGGGCGATCGATGTTTTTGAACTCTTTAAACTCTGAGAACGACTCGATAAGATTAACGTGGTTCATATTGTGGATTTTTAATGATAATTATATCGTTTTATGAATTGTTTAAAAGGTAACGCCTACCAAAACAGACTTAGTTTCGTCGAAACGAATACTACGTAGCTCTTTCTTGTGCTTTGCTTTAGCAGGGATATATTGAATGGTGAATTGCTCTTCTCCAACTTCTGTTAACTTGCCTTCCAAATAGGCTCCATCTAAAAAGGTTACTTCCAATTGGCGGCCGATGTTTTTAACATACTGGCGGTGCTCCTTTAAGGGATGCTCCAAGCCTGCTGACCCAACTTCTAATTCGTAGTCGAATTCCTCACCGTACTTCTCTATCAGGGCTTTATTGATGTGCCTTGCAATTAAAGTACATTGCTTAATGGTGACACCTGAATCACTGTCGAGAAAAATTTCAATTCGACTATCAGGTAAGAAATGACTTTCTACAACAAAAAGATCCGTTTCCGTTAATGCTTCCATTAACTGATCTTCAATAAATTTCGTTTGTTCGTTACTTAACATATTTTCAACTGAGGATATGAAAAAAGGGGAACAAATGTCCCCCTTTCTATCATTTTCCATTTTCTAACGCAAATATACGTTAAAAAGGATGAAATTCAAAATTTAACTGATTTTTTACATTTTGCTCAATTCACCGTTTGCAGTGATTTCAACTTCGTCAGATACAATCGCTGTTGGCAATTTAGGCATCAAATCAAAATCTGAACGCTTTACCGTTCCTGTCATGTGATAAGCTACTGTTTCTTTACCACTCATCAAGTTTTTACCAGTTTTTAAGGTACCCATGAATTGTGCAGGCTTAGTTACGCCGTGCATGGTAATGTTTCCAAGAATCATTACTCTGTGATTGTCCAAAATCTTAACACCAGTGCTGTTAAATTCAATGGTTGTGAATTTGTTTGAATCAAAATATCCTTCTGCCAATAAGTCTTTATCTCTGTATTCGTTAAATGTATTGATACTAGCTACTTCAGCAGTGAAGTTGATTACTGCATCAGAATAATCTTCTTTAGATGCTGCAAATTTACTGCTACATTTTGTAAAGAAGCCTTCCACAGTACTCATCCCCATGTGTGTTACACCAAAACGTAAACCTGAGTGTGCACCATCTAATTCATAAGTGTTCATCGTTGAATTAAAAGACATCAATCCGATTAATGCAAGAACCGGCAAAGCAAAAAGAAATTGTTTTTTCATATGTTTGTTTTTTTTCAAAGATAGCTCGAATTGATAACATCCCACATTGATGTAGGTCAATTAGCGTTTAAAGAAATTGTTAAACGCAGATTCTTGGCTGATTAATTTCATAGACTCTTGAAGCACAGGGTCTTCCAATACCCAAAACGCCTGGGCTGCTGCCCCTCCTTTAAGTGCACTTAATAAATCTTTCTTTAAGATTTTTTGTACTAATGCTTTATTGTTACTCGCAATTTTCTTTGGATTGTATGCTAATTGCGATTTTATCTTCGTCCATTCTTTCTGTTGAGCTTCTGTCCAATGTTCTGAAGTGGAAAGCCCATCCATTTTTTTTATACTTGAACTATAAATTGACTGAAACGACTTTTCTTGCATAGCCAAATAGTTTAAGTAGCTTGACCAAGTTTGTTCACTAATTTGCGGTTGTGCTAATGTGTCTTCGGATACAATCTCTTTTGATTGATAATAACCTATAAAAGCTGCGTTCAGATGACTTTCCAGCAGTTGTTTTAAGGAAGCGTTATTATCATAAGTTGCGATGTTGATGTCTGGATCGATACCACCACCTTCTAATACCTTTCTTTTGTTGAACAGCGTAAAAAATTCTTTCTTGTCATTTTCTTTTTTCGCAATCGCTTTTCCTTCTGCATCTCTATGTACATAGTCGAGCTTTTGAATACAGCGGCCACTGGGGATATAATACTTGGCAATCGTAACCTTAATCTGGTTGCCCATGCTCAAAGGCTTCGTTACTTGTACAAGTCCCTTACCGTACGACTTTTCTCCAACAATGATGGCACGGTCTAAATCTTGCAATGCACCCGCCACGATTTCACTAGCACTTGCAGAGTGACCATTAATAAGAATACTCAATGGCGTATTGGGATAAACGGGCTCGCTTGGTGTACGATGTGTTTGACGTGCATCTGGTATTTTCCCTTTCATAGTCACCACTAAGGTGCCTTTCGGCACAAAAAATCCAACAATTTTTACCGCCTCATCCAACAGTCCTCCACCATTATCGCGCAGGTCGATGATGATTCCTTTTAAGGGGGCTGTTTTGTTCATCTTTTGAAGCGCATCCGCTACGTCACGTGAGCAGTTTTCCGTAAATCCATTTAATTGTAAATAGGCGATATCTCCTTTCAGCAACTTATAGTAAGGGACGCTATTTATTTTCACTTCCTCTCGTAAAATCTCGAAATGTTTGCTGCTGCTGAGTCCGCTACGTTGAATATCTAGCTGCACAAAGGTGCCTGGCGCACCACTAATCAAAGGACTGATATCTTCCACCTTACGATGTTCTGTGGAGATACCCGCTACTTGAATAATCTTGTCTCCGATTTTAATTCCTGCTTTTGCGGCCGCTTGTCCTTCTAAAAGTTCTGTCACCACGATATCTTCTCCAATATTCTCAATATTTAAGCCTACACCTCCATATTTGCCTTTGGTGCGAAGTCGATAATCGGTGATCTCGTTTTCGGTAAACAAAACGGTATAAGGATCTAATTCCTTACACATCCCATCAATGCCTTTTTTCAAAAGGATAGTACCTGAAGGTGCATCCACATATTCTTCATTCACTTTTCTAAACACAGCAGCGAACAAATCCATTTGCTTGCCTGAAATAACCAGGAAAGATTCTGAAAAAGCATACGCCGTAAGGAGTAGAGCCGGGAGCCAATATTTTAGTTGCTGTAGTTTCATTCGATGTTACCAAATCCAAGCGGCTAGAATCGCTGCAAGAACGATAAATGCGCCTGGGATTTTTTCTGTGGATAGTAGGATAAAGGTGGCAATAATTATGAAGATGTCCAAAAGACTTCCATCCATGTTCTTAAAGGATACAAAGGTGGTGAACAGTAACATACCAATGGCAGCGGCATTAATACCCATGAGTGAACGTTTGATGAAAGGGTATTGGCGAAGGTGTTCCCAGAATGGAAATAAAAAGAACAGGAGAAGGGTGCCGGGCAAAAAGATGGCAATTGCTGAAATTGTGCCGCCTAATAATTCGTAACGCAAGCCTAAATCACGCATGGTTAAGCCACCTGTATAGGTAGCGATTGAAAATACCGGTCCAGGAAGCGCTTGCTGAATTCCATAACCTGTAAGTATTTCCGAAGCACTTAAGTAGTGTTTATGCAGAACAAATTGCTCATACATTAAGGGGTATAATAAGTGCCCGCCTCCGAAAACCATCGATCCAAATCGATAAAAGTTTTCGAATAAGACAAACGGACGATACACCGTTCCTCCTAATGGACGAAGTAGTTTACCAAGAATTGCCGTCGCAATAAAAATCCCAAAGAATAAAAAGATATTACTCCAACGTAAAGGAAGTTGAAACTTGTAAGGTACCAAATTATCTTTTCTGAAATTGGCTACTAATGCCGAAATGACCACAAGTGCCGGAAAAGTAAATACGCTTGGAATCAGTGCTGAAAGTACGATTGCTGATATCAAAATAATCCACGCATTGATATAGGTTAGTACCACCTTTCCCATCTTGAAGGCACTATACAACATAAATCCAATCGCCATTGGCTGAACATATTCCGTGAGGTTGAGCTTCTGAAAAGCACCCTTGTCGACAAAGTTCAGAATTACTAATAAGCTGAGCATGGCCAATGTTGCAGGAAGAATCCAAATAAGGAGTGTCAGCGCTGCCAATGGTAATTTTCCACGCTTGTATGCAATGCCTGTTATGGTTTGTGTAGATGTGGGGCCGGGTAAAATACCGCAAAATGCCGACAGCTCTAATAATTCACTCTCCGTTATATAATTCTTCTTACGTGCCAGACGATCTAACATCAAGGTTAAATGTGCTTGCGGACCTCCAAATGCGGTAAAGGAGAGCCGAATTACATCTATAATAAAATCAATATGCACACGCCAAAACATAATCCCCAAATTTAACGAAACCTAAAGATTTTTTACGCAGAATTTTAATCGCTAATTATAGACCTTTGTCTTATGTCAAATCATTGGTTAGATCGATTCCAGACCTTGTCTGTTTTAAAAATAAAATCCTATCGTAATTACCAAATAGGGCGATTGCTGTTCTTGCTTGGCTTACAAATGCAAAGCGTATTGATAGCTATTTATGTCTATTATCTTACGAAGGATCCGATGGCACTAGGACTCACTGGTTTGTCTGAAGCTATTCCTTATCTAGTGACTGCTTTTTTTGCAGGCTCCTTAGCTGATATTCACAACAGAAAGAAAATGGTAATCATGGCTTCCTGTGGGTATTTGCTGTCTATTGTTATCCTCACTTTTGTTGTGTTGTTTAAGACTGAAATAGGATTGGATACTACGATCTGGCTTATTTATGGTATTATTTTTCTGACAGGAATCAGCAGAGGATTTTTTGCTCCAGCACAAGGTGCACTTATGGCGCAAATTGTTCCGAAGAATATGTATGCGCAGTCGGCCACCATTGGAAGTATCGTATGGAACACGGCTTGTGTGGCGGGTCCGGCATTAGGCGGGATTCTCTACAATATTCTTGGTGTACAAAGCACCTTGTATTTGGTCTTGGGGATGTGTGCTGTTGGCGTGCTGTTTATGGCTTCTATTGTGCACATTCATATTCCGGTTGAGATTAAGCGTGATGAATCGCATATGAACCGCGTATGGCAAGGGGTGGTATTTGTGCGCAAAACACCGATATTGTATTCTGCGATGTTAATTGATATGTTGGCTGTCTTATTTGGCGGAGCGGTGGCCTTGATTCCAGTTTTTGTCGACAAGCAATTACATCTTGGAGAAGAGGCAATAGGCTTATTACGTGCAGCGCCATCTATCGGAGCGGTATTGTGCAGCTTTTGGGTAAGTTATCGTCCATTAGGTCGTCATGCGGGGAAGTGGTTCTTGTTGAATATTTTCTTGTTTGGACTATGTATGATAGGGTTTGCGCTGAGTCCTTATTTATGGCTTTCATTTGCATTTTTATTACTCAGCGGCGCCTTCGATAATATCAGTGTTATTGTTCGTTCTGTCATTTATCAGAAATATACACCCGATGAAATGCGCGGACGAGTAATGTCCATTAACTCGATTTTTATTGGCTCTTCCAACGAAATCGGTTCTTTTGAATCTGGTTTAGCCGCTCGTTATATCGGACTGGTTCCATCTGTATTAATTGGCGCAGGAATCACCTTGGGCGTTTCTTCAACTGCTCCAAAATGGGCTCCTGCGCTCTGGGATTTGCATTTCGAAGATTAAACTATTGTTTAATCCACTGCTTGCGTGCAATCATTTGTTCAACTGTATGTAATTCTACATAGTAGAAGCCATCGCTGAATTCATCTACATTGATTCTTGTGGATGTTTGGCTGGTTTCCCCTTCGAAGCATTTACGACCCAATGCATCGATAATATAGATTTTAAAGTTCGACTTATTGTTAGGTATAACGATTTCAATATAGTTAGTTGCAGGATTCGGACGAATATTAACTTCCGTATTGAATAGTGGTGTTGCGCCTAAATTGAAATCAATATTAATTTGTTGTGTGGTCGTGTCAGCACAGGTTCCATCATTTACAATAAGCGTAACTGTATAAGATCCGCTGTTTGTGTAGGTGTGCTGCACATTTGAACCGTTAGCCGTTTTTCCATTGCCGAAGTCCCACGAAATGGTCAATGGTGTGCCAGTCGATTTGTCTGCAAATTGAATCGTATTAACAGGCGTTCCTAAGGTATATTGGAAACTAGCCTGTAAATTGGAGCTTATAATATTGATCGTATTGCTCGTATCCGATACACAACCGCTTGCGCTCATTATCAAACTATAGTTGCCCGCCTGATTTACGTTTAACATTGCAGTATTTTGACTCGGAATAATACTTCCATTATTGAGCCAAGCATAGGTGAATGCGGCTCCACTAGGGGCTAGTAATTGTGTGCTTTGACCAGGGCACAAATAGCTGCTGCCTGAATTGGTGATACTTGCGGTAAAGTTTCCTCCGATAGATACAGTAGCTGGACTAACATTAGTAGCACAGGCACTTCCTTGAATTTTCCAGTTGTAGAAGAAATAATAATAGCCAGGTTGACCAGCGTTTGTTCCTATAATGCTAATTGGTCCGTTCGTGTAAGGGAAAACAGCGCCAGCGCTATTACGATACAAGTTAAATGCGGCTCCTCCTGTTGTTAATCCTAGCTGAAGGTTGTTGCCAACTGGTATGCTGAAATTTAAAGGAACGATTTGTGTGCCGGAGCCTATGTTGACTGTCGCTGATTGTAAAACTGTTCCAGCTGCGTCACGGAGTTCAATGGTACGGTTCCCTGCGGCACCTGAAATCACTTTTACAGAGAGTAGGGTGCATGGCGAAGAACAATTAAAAATCAAATAACGATTATTATTGTTGGTGTAATTTTGGCCAGCGCCAATACTGTTGCTTACCGGACCAACAGAATCAATTAAGCCTTGTGTTTGTTCTTCTGCATAATAGGTACTTGAACTGCTTGTAGAAGGAGTTGTAATCGCGTATCCACTTCCTATGAAATTGCCATTAGCGTCATACCAGTTGATAGTATTGCCTGGAGAATTAGGAGTTGCAGTAAGATTTCCAATACCACTGCAACTTGTGTCGTTGGTGGTTGTTGGACCGTTGCCGCTTCTGTTAACAGTGATATAGTTCGTCTTGTACAAGGTGTCGCTTCCATAAGGATTAAGCACTATCAGTTCTACAGGATAGGTTCCATTTGCCAAATAAGTATGCGTCGGGTTTTGTGTAGTGGAAGAAGTGCCATCGCCAAAGGTCCAATGCCAACTCGTAGGACCGAAACTGCTTTGATCCGTGAATTGGATAGTGCCTGCGCAAGAATTAGTCGTATTGGCGCTAAAGGCGGCAATAGGAGGGACGGTCGATTGAACACAATTCCATTGCATACAAAATCCAAGATCATTAACTGCTACATCCGAAACGAAAGCGAGAGTGATAGCGCCATTTGGACTAGTAATGGTATTGCCATTATTGGGCAATACTCCTCCGCCCCAATGTCCGATGACAGTACCTGTGGTACCTGTTCCATCATAAATCACTAAAGAGTCATATCCTTGTTCTGTTCCGAAGGAATAGAATTTTAAATTGATAGCCTGCGCACCATTAGGTGCAATGGTTATTTGCGAAGTTTGATTATCCGGATAATTTGCATTTGGTCCACCGGAATCATACATAATGCCGTTACAGTTGTTTATGGTAGTTCCTGTCCCGGATGCCGGCATATTAGTGCACACGTAATTGGTGTCAATCACAATTAAATTCACTTGAGTAGCTGTATCACGCCCACACGTATTGCCATCTGCAATTAAGGTAACGGTATAGGTTCCTGGGCTAGTGTAGGTGTGTGAAGTAATTGACCCGCTTCCACTAGGACTGCCGTCACCAAAATTCCATATGAAGGTACCTGCATTGGTGGAGAGGCTGTTAAAACTTGTGGTGAATGGAACTCCGCAAGAAATCGGCGTTGGCGAAGTAAAAGCTGCAGTTACAGACGCTGTAAATATAGGGCCTACACCAACCGCATACCAAGCATTGGTGGTCTGAATTACTTCAGGTGTGCAGGCTCCATACAAATCAATAGCGGATTGAATGCTATAAAAACGCGCATCGGCATATTGTGAATTGGGGAACAAATAAACAGTCTGCGTTCTGAAGGCGATCGCATTTGATTTGATCCATCCTTGCGCAGTTATATTATAGCTATTGTTAATATCATTGGTACCGCTGCCTCCCAGTGTTAGCAGATAAAACCAATGGCTTAAAACGGTGCTATTGCGATGCACTTCCTGTGTTGCGAAGTCCCAATTAGTACCTTGATAGGTGTCTGGATCTCCCAAAGCATTGGGATTTGCCATATTACGAATCGGTAAGTTGATATCGTTGCCAATAATCCAGTTCCAATTTGTTGGACGAGCCCAATGTTCTATCGTTTTACCGGCGATATCACTATATCCTTCGTTTAAAGCACCTGGTTCATTACCGCCTGCGAAGTTGGCAGTGAAGGTGCTCAAGCCATGTGTTATTTCATGCGCGGTCACGTCTAGTGCTGTTAATGGAGGCGTTCCGCCGCCACCATCTCCATAACTCATGCGTTGTCCATCCCAAAATGCATTTACCATTCCTACATCATAGTGCACATAGCTATACAGCGCAAATCCTGCATTATCAATACTATTGCGCCCGTAGGTGTTTAGGTAGAAATCATACGTCATTTCAGCCCCCCAATGCGCATCCGTTGCCACTTCATCTTGCGCCGCGTTCACATTATTCCAGTTATTATCCGTATCCACGAAGTTAGTACTTGGGTAATTGGTTGTGGTCGCACTATTAAAAGTGAACACACCATTTCCTCTGGTCAATTCTTGTAATACAAAATTGTTAGGACCAAGACTATCTGTTTGAATGCTTCGTGTGCCGGAGTATTTTGTCTGTGCCACTCCATTCACACCGATTTCTTTGATCAAATTTTCATTTCCTTCCCATTGTCCTGATTGCGCATTGATAAATTCTAAAGTTCTTCCCAATGGATTTTGTGCATAGATATTGAAAGCATACGCAAGCACCATTCCTGTTTTTGTTTTCAACCAGGTCAGATCTCCCTTTGGAAAATAAGTGGCGGAAGAGTTTTTAGTCTCTTTTTTTAACTGCAATTCTTCTGTCGCTAATTCCCATTTATATTGCTTTGCAGACACTTTCGTTAAGGCAACTTGTAAAGCAGTTTTCTCGCTAATGCTCGCAATTGCACTCTTGGCATTCATCGGGTAAATCGTTCCATTCATGCTGATAATTCTGTTCTGTTGCACGTGTACCAGCCACATACTTCCGCTGACAGGAATACCTTTGTAATATTGTTGGAAACGATAGTGGGTGAAGCCTAAGGCGTCGTTACTGCTATTCAACAAAACCAAGACATTATCGTTATTCCATTTAGCAAGAACGCTCATTACCTTGTTTAAGTAACTTAAACTTGGTTGCTCGCTCGCGTTATAATGCACATAGTTTAAAAGTGCAGACTCGTCAGTATAACGAATACAATCTGCTCCTTTTATTTGCGCATAGGCTTCCCGGCCTCTGTAAATTCTTTCCGATGCGTTACTTTGCAAGAAGAAGAAAAAAGAAGCTAAAAGTAAAAAGGTCTTTTTCATGTTTGCTTTTTTAAGGGACTAATGAAATCGTAACTCGATTATCTTTTCCGCAACCGGCAATGGTATATTTAACAACGCCGAAGCCTTCATTATAGCGGCCCAGTGTTTTTAAGTGATTGTAATAATCTCTAAAGCCAATACCCCAAACTAGTTTGTATTCTTGTTTTAGGTAATTGTAATTTTTTACGTTTGGATGGATTTTAACAAAGCCTAAATCGGCACCTTCATAGAAAGGACCTACAAAGGCAGTATCGCTACCGATATATAGGGTGTCGGAGGCGCCGTACATAGATGGGGCAGGGGCAATACCGGCAGCCGAAAAATGTAATTCTAATTCTAAGCTTTTATAGGCTACCACATTTTCGTCGCTGTTAGCAGGAATGCCTGTCATAACACATAAAGCCGTATCGCTGCTGCCAAAAAAGATAGCTAACGAATCACTTTCTACTAATTCTTTATAAGTAAAGCTGAAATTTCCTCCGCCATCAGTGGTGATTTCGGCAATAACCCCACCAGAAACGGATCTGGTGTATTGTGAAGAACCTCTTTGTCTTAATTCAAACGTAGTATTTGCCCAAGGAGCACCACAACTTTTCATAATAGCTCCTTTTAATGTGTACTTTTTCTTCGAACAAGATTGGAAACTTAAAGAAATGACAATCAAACTGATAAATGCTATGCTTAGGCTGGTAAATCGATTCACTTTTAACGCTTTTTAATTGTAGCTAAAATAACCCAAAATCTTCTAAAAAGATAGAAAAAGGTCCCTGTTTTCGTTGAAATGTCAGTTTTTAGGACAAATTTTGAAGAATTGTGAACATTGGCGCGTAAATAATGGTCGTTTTTTAAAAGGGTAAATTTATTTTCGCGATTAATAGGTGAGTTCCGACAAACTCAAATTCATTAAATAGAAGTAAAGATTATGGCTAAAGAAGTAATTTATGATGAATCCTCCATCCGGTCACTTGATTGGAAGGAACATATCCGAATGCGTCCGGGTATGTATATTGGAAAGCTAGGGGATGGATCCTCTGCCGACGATGGTATTTATATTTTGATGAAGGAAGTCATCGACAACTGTATCGATGAACATATGATGGGACATGGTAAGCAAATCGATATCGAGCTTGAAGATAAACGCGTTCGCGTACGAGATTACGGTCGTGGAATTCCATTAGGTAAAGTGGTGGAGGTAGTTAGCAAGATCAATACCGGTGGTAAATATGATAGTAAGGCCTTCCAAAAATCTGTCGGATTAAATGGGGTCGGTACGAAGGCTGTGAACGCCCTAAGCTCCTATTTTTCGGTGCGTGCCGTACGTGAAGGACTTAGTAAAAAGGCGGAATTTGAGCGTGGTGAGCTAATCAAGGAATACAAAGAAGAGAAGACTAACGAAGGAAATGGAACCGAAGTAATTTTCGTAGCGGATGATACCGTTTTTAAAAAGTATCATTTTATTCATGAGTACATCGAAAATCTACTCCGTAACTACTGTTATCTCAATGCGGGTCTTGTTATCAGCTTTAACGGGGAGAAATACGTTTCCAAGAATGGTTTATTAGACCTTTTATCGCATAAAACACAAAACGTAGAACTTCGTTATCCAATCATCCATCTGAAAGGAGAAGATATCGAAGTGGCGATTTCACACGGGGATCAATACGGTGAAGAATATTATAGTTATGTAAATGGTCAGTATACCACGCAAGGTGGTACACATTTGGCCGCTTTCCGTGAAGCAATCGTTAAAACCGTACGTGATTTTTATAAGAAAGATTTCGATGCTGCCGATATTCGCGCCTCTGTCGTAGGTGCCGTTGCTGTACGCATTCAAGAACCTGTCTTCGAATCGCAAACTAAAACTAAATTAGGTTCTTTAACTACTGCTCCAGAAAATGGTGTGACGATGAAAACATTCATCGGCGACTTCTTGGGAAAAGAGTTTAATAATTACCTACACAAAAATCCAAGTGTAGCGGATGCCTTGTTGAAACGTATTCTTCAAAGTGAACGCGAACGTAAAGAAATTGCAGGCATTAAGAAGTTGGCCAATGAACGTGCTAAAAAAGCCAATCTTCACAATCGTAAATTAAGAGATTGTCGTTACCATTTCAATGATGTTGCGGAAGGAAAGAATAAAGAGGAAATGGAAACACGCAAACTTGATACAACGATCTTTATTACCGAGGGTGACTCTGCGAGTGGATCTATTACGAAGTCGAGAAGTGTCGAGACACAGGCTGTATTCAGTTTGCGTGGTAAGCCTTTGAACTGTTATGGCTTAACCAAGAAAATCGTTTACGAAAACGAGGAGTTCAATCTTTTGCAACACGCCTTGAATATCGAAGACGGAATTGATGGCTTGCGTTATAATTCTGTGATTATCGCAACCGATGCCGACGTCGACGGAATGCACATTCGCTTATTGTTGATGACTTTCTTCTTGCAGTTCTTCCCCGATTTGGTAAAAAATGGACACGTTTATATTTTGGAAACGCCATTATTCCGTGTACGTAACAAGCAAGAAACGATTTATTGTTATACGGATGAAGAGCGTCGTAACGCCATTAAGAAATTAGGACATAAGCCAGAGATTACCCGATTCAAAGGATTGGGAGAGATTTCTCCTAATGAATTTGCCAACTTCATCGGCGCTGAAATGCGTTTACAGCCGATCATTATGCAAGGCGATATTTCGATCCCCAAAATTTTGGAATATTATATGGGTAAGAATACACCTGCTCGTCAGGAGTTTATCATCGAAAACTTAGTTGTTGAAACGAATATTGAAGAATCTTTAGTTTAATCAGGCATGGAAGAAAATATACAACCTACAGAAGAAAATAACAACGCCTCCGGTAATGATGTGGCGATGGTGAATGATTTGTACAAGACCTGGTTTTTGGATTACGCCTCTTATGTAATTCTTGAACGTGCGGTTCCTGCAGTAGAGGATGGATTGAAGCCTGTACAAAGACGTATCCAGCATTCCATGAAAGAAATGGATGACGGTCGTTTTAATAAGGTGGCCAATGTCATTGGACAAACGATGCAATATCACCCGCATGGTGACGCCTCCATTAGCGAAGCAATTGTTGGCTTAGGTCAGAAAGACTTGATGATTGAGACGCAAGGAAACTGGGGAGATGTTCGTACAGGAGATGATGCGGCGGCTGCACGTTATATCGAAGCACGTTTGAGTAAGTTTGCATTAGAGATTGCCTTCAATGCAAAAACTACGCAATGGCAATTGAGCTATGATGGACGTAAAAGAGAACCGGTTGCCTTACCAATGAAGTTCCCTTTACTACTCGCTCAAGGTGTAGAAGGAATCGCGGTCGGATTAGCGACAAAAGTTTTACCACATAATTTCTGCGAATTAATTCAAGCGTCGATTCAATATTTGAAGGGACGTAAGTTTGAAATTTATCCTGATTTCCTAACGGGCGGGATGATTGATGTGAGCAATTATAATGATGGAAAGCGTGGTGGCAAAGTGCGTGTCAGAGCGCGTATTGTGGAGTTTGACAAGAAGACTTTATTAATTAAAGACGTGCCATTTGGTGTTACAACTACTTCTTTAATGGATAGTATTGTAAAGGCCAATGATAGCGGTAAAATCAAAATCAAAAAGATCATTGATAATACAGCCAAAGACGTTGAGATTGAAGTGCAGTTAGCGCCAGGTATTTCACCCGATGTGACGATCGATGCCTTATATGCGTTCACGGATTGCGAGATTTCTATTTCTCCAAATGCCTGTGTAATCGTTGGCGACAAACCAATGTTTATCGGCGTGAGCGAGTTGTTGAAAATTTCAACGGATGAAACTATGACTTTATTAGGTCGTGAGTTGGAAATCAAATTGCAAGAGTTAGAAGAATCTTGGATGGCGTCTTCGTTAGAGAAGATTTTCATCGAAAAGAAAATCTATCGCGATATTGAAGATGCGGAATCTTGGGAAGAGGTCTTAAGTGTGATTGAGAAAGGATTAGAGCCGTATATCAAGAAATTCAAACGTGCAATTACGCGTGATGATATTGTTGCCTTGACTGAGATTAAAATCAAACGTATTTCAAAATACGATAAGAAAAAGGCCGACGAGTTAATCCAAGGAATTGAAGCAGACATCGAGCAAACAGAACATGATATCGTTCACTTACGTGACTTTGCAATCAATTACTTTGAGAATTTGTTGAAGAAATTTGGCAAGGGTCGTGAGCGTCGTACAGAGATTAGAACTTTTGATACGATTCAAGTAACTGCCGTAGCGCAAGCGAATGTTAAATTGTATGTGAACTGGAGTGAAGGGTTTATCGGAACCTCTTTGAAGAAGGATGAATTCGCTTTCGACTGTTCGGATCTAGATAACGTTATTATCTTCCGCAAGGATGGTAAAATGATGGTAACGAAAGTTGCTGAAAAGACATTCGTTGGGAAGGATATCATTCATATTGAAATTTTCAAAAAGAATGATGAACGTACCACTTATAATATGGCTTATGTAGACGGAGCAAGTGGAGTTGCCTATGTAAAGCGTTTTCAAGCGGGTGGTGTGACCAGAGATAAGGAGTACGACTTGACAAAAGGAGATCCTAAATCAAAAGTATTATACTTTAGTAGCAATGCGAATGGCGAAGCGGAAAAGGTGAATGTGGTATTGAAACCAACAGCCAACGCACGTATTAAAGTATTTGATTACGATTTTACTGAATTAGAAATTAAAGGTCGTTCTTCGGCAGGTAATCAGCTGACTAAATATCCTGTTCATAAAATCACCTTTAAAGAAAAAGGGGAGTCGACATTGAGTGGAATTAAAATTTGGTTTGATGCTGAAGTAGGTCGTTTGAATACAGATAGTAAAGGTCAGTATTTGGGAAGCTTCTCTGGCGAAGATCGTATTTTAGCTATTTACAAGGATGGTAATTATGAAATCACTAACTACGAATTGACGAATCGTTATGAATCAAAAGACGTCGTAAGTGTAGAGAAATTCAATCCTGAATGTATTGTGTCTTGTCTTTATTTCGATGCGGATCAAAAGAACTATAACATGAAGCGTTTCAAAATTGAAACGACTACTTTAGGTAGTAAATTCTTGTTCATCAAAGAAGGAGAAGGCAATAAGTTATTATTAGCAACTACACATCCTCATCCTAAGGTTCGTTTGAAAGTTGGTAAGAAGAAGTCGGATGCAGTAGAATATGTTTCTGATTTGAAATTGACTTGCGAAATTAAAGGATGGCGTACGGTGGGCACTAAGGTTGCTTCCGATGTACTTTCTGCAGAGTGGGCGATGGATGTGCCACAAGCACTGCCTAAAACAGGGGAATTATTCTAATTAAGAATGAATACGAACTCACTAACACGTCAAGAAGCGGCTCAGTTATTGGGTGTTAGTATGACTGCAACGCCTTTGCAAATACGCAAGGCGTTTCGTCGTTTAGCGAAGTCTGTTCATCCAGATGTAAACCCCTCTCCGGAAGCAAAAGAGCAATTTATACGGTTGCAAGAAGCACAACGTGTATTGCTAGAACCACGTTCCTACGACAAGTTCGCGCCTCCGAAACAAAATTATGATGGATGGATGCACCGCTCGCAACAAGTTGCTCGCGACTTTTCTAAACGATATGTCGATCCACAAGATGTAATGGTCAATGCTGCGATAGAACCATTTTTCATTGGGTTACTTCGCATCGCTGCTATCGCAATACTGTTGGCAAATCCTTTTCTTTTAGATTCTCAAATTCTGACAAGTATCCCATGGATGCTAGCGAATAGTGTTGCAATCCTTATTCTGTTTTTCTTGCGTCATCAACCAATTCGACAGTTTTTGGGTGCCGCGAAAGTGCTTTTGGGAAATTATATATTTCTAATCATCGCATCCTTTCTAACGAACATTCTACTTTTCTGGGTTATTGGTTTTCGAACCTTCCTCGCTTTACCTTATCAACTCGCTATATTTTTCGGCGTTCCTTTTATATTTCTGCTGATTAATTATTGGAAGGATAAATTAGAGTCGCTCTCCGCTAAAAAATTCTTTAGTAGTATCGCTGTTGGACTTGTTTTTAATCTCATTTTATTATTTAATTTTTTTACTGCAAAGCCTTATTGCAGCGGTGTTTGGAATTGGCGTTATAAACAAGTTATGATCCAGGAACGATTTGTTGCAAGAGAAGAAAGTTTAATAATCGATAAACGCTTGCAAACTAAAGTGGAAGCCTACCATAAACTCCGTCGCTATGATATGCCTATTGTGCTGAAAAAAGGACTATTGTTCAAGTGTATGGAGTATTGAGTTTTATAATAAATTTTAAGCATTGTATTTTTAAGTATGATTAAATTAACGGAGCAGGAGTCCAATCACCAAAATCTCGACAAAATGTCGATTGCAGAGTTATTACAGCATATGAATGAAGAAGATCAGACTGTTCCAAAAGCTGTTCAAAAATCTATGCCACAAATACAACGTTTGGTGGAAGTGATTAGCGATAGAATGCTTGCTGGTGGTCGCCTCTTTTATATTGGTGCTGGCACCAGCGGACGATTGGGGATTGTAGATGCTTCGGAATGTCCTCCTACGTTTGGCGTTCCACATGGAATGGTCATTGGATTGATTGCTGGCGGAGATGCTGCGATTCGCAAGGCAGTTGAATTTGCAGAAGATGATCGCAACCAAGGATGGAACGACTTATTAGCGTACTCCATTACTGAGAAAGATGTAGTACTTGGGATTGCTGCCTCAGGAACAACACCGTATGTAATTGGGGCATTGAATAAGTGCCGTGAGCGTGGTATTGCAACTGGATGTATCACCTGTAATATCGATTCTCCCGTTGCTGCGGCTTGTGAATATCCGATTGAAGTACCAGTAGGACCAGAATTTGTGACAGGAAGTACGCGATTAAAAAGCGGTACCGCACAAAAACTTGTATTGAATATGATTAGCACGAGTGTCATGATTCAATTGGGCAGGGTAGAAGGTAATCGAATGGTGAATATGCAATTGAGTAATGAGAAATTAGTCGATCGCGGGGTAAAGATGTTGATGGATAAGACACATCAATCGTATGAGGAAGCAAAAGAGTGTTTAATCCGTGAAGGCTCTGTTAAAAAGGCTTTTGACGCATGGTCATTGCAAAATAAATAGGATGTCATTTT